>NZ_JAKRNR010000034.1:0-28926 GCF_022346685.1 Sphingomonas sp. ACRSK
CGGCGGCATCACGGCGATCGCGAGTGCGATCAGCCACCGCGCGGGAGCACCCGCCTTCGACGTATCCCGCTGAACGATCAGGCGCCGAGCAGACGCTCGCTGTCCATCGAGCCCGCGGCATGCCCCCCACACCCCGCTTGAACCCCGCCGCGCTTTCCCCGAAACAGGCGCCGGTTTCTTCTGGGGGCAAGGCCGCGTGGCGCGACTGCTGTTGATGCTGGGGTTTCTGGTCGCGTGGGCAGTCCCTGCGCAGGCCGACGACATTTCCGCCGCGGGCCGCGGCGTGGTGCGGGTCGTCACCATCGCGGTAGTGGACGATGAGGTCGTGGGCTTCGGCCACGGCAGCGGCTTTGCCGTCGGACCCGACCGGATCGTCACCAACGCGCATGTGGTCGAGCTCGCCGGCCGCTACGAGGGCAATGTCGTGATCGGCGTCGTCCCCTCGGAGGGCGACAAGTCCTACCAGGGCCGGTTGATCGCGCTCGACCAGGAACGCGACCTCGCGCTGATCGAGGTGCAGGGCCTGAAGCTGCCACCGCTCGCGCTCTACAACGGCCCGATCGGAGAGGGCGAGGCCACCGTCGCGCTCGGCTATCCCGGCAACGTCGACTTGGCGACCGCGCAGTCCGCCTCCGACTATATCCTGCCCTTGTCGCCGGTGCGATCGGAGGGCGTATTCTCCGGCCTGCGCCGCCTCGGCACCACCGGCGTGCTGCTCCACACCGCCAGCATCGCGCGCGGCAATTCGGGCGGGCCGCTGCTCGATCGCTGCGGCCGCGTGCTGGGCGTCAACTCGGCGCTGACCCGCGGCGACGACGGCGATGCGAGCTTCGGCTTCGCGATCGCCGGCAGCGAACTCGCCGGATTCCTGCGCGAGGCCGGGCAATCGGCAACGCTGGTCGGCACCAACTGCATCAGCATGGAGGAACTGCTGGCGCAGGATCGCGCCGCCGCCGCCGATGCCGCGCAGCAGGACGCCGCCCGCGCCCGCACCGCCGCCGAGCGGGCCGCTGCCGACCGCGCGCTCGCGATCGAAGGCGCACGCGAACGCAACGAGGCCACGCGCGAGAACTTCATGGCGGGCGCCGCGGTGCTGCTCGTCCTGGCAGGGCTCGCGGCCGGAGGCGCGGGGCTGATGGCGACGCGCGGCAAGCGGCGCGAGGCGATCTGGGCCGGCGGCGGCGGCGGCGTGCTGCTGCTGGGCGCGGTCGTGCTGTTCCTGGTCCGCCCGTCCTTCGACCCGGATTCGGTGCCGGAGCCGACCAAAACGACGAGCGCCGCCAACGGCGTGACCGGCAAGCTCCTGTGCACGCTGGTGCCGGAGCGCAGCCGCGTCACCGTCTCCGCCACGCCCGAGGTGGCGATGGACTGGCAGGCGAACGGGTGCATGAACGGCCGCACCCAATATGCCGAGGCGCCGAACAACGGCTGGGAGCGCATCCTGGTCCCGGACGATGAACAGACGGTGTCGGTGCTCCGCTACGAGCCGGCGACCGGCACCTACATCAACACCCGCTACATGCTGGGCGCTGATCGCATGGCGGAGGCGCGGCGGCTGCGTGAGGGTGTCGCGCTGAAGCAGTGCGCCGGCGAGAGCGCGGGCCGCGCCAATCTGGCGACGCAGCAGGCGGCGATCCGCGGCGCGCTGCCGCCGCTGCCCAACGAGCGCCTGGTCTATCAATGCCATCCGGCACGGGGGACGAACTGATGCTGCGCAACCTGACGCTCACCACCACGCTGCTCCTCGCGAGCGTCGCGCTTCCCGCACAGGATGCGCCGCCGCTCGCCATCCCCGTCGCTGCCGCACCCTCCTTGGGCACCACCAACGCCGGCCGGCTGCTGGTGTTCGCCACGGCGGCGGAGCCGGGCGCCAAGCCCGAGGAGGCGATCGACGTCTCCCCCTTCTCCCCCAACGCCACCTATGTCGCGGCGCGCGAGGTGAGCGACCTCCGTCCCGGCACCCCCGCGCTGGTGGATACCAACACCGACGCCTATCCCGCCGCGTTCTCCACCCTGCCGCCGGGCACCTATCGGCTGCAGGCGCTGCTCGATCGCGACCATAGCTATAACTACAGCGGCCGCGATGCCGGCGACCTCTTGTCGCAGGTGGTGACGGTGACGCTGCCCGGCCCGGTGCCGACGCTGCTGCTCGACCATGTCGAGCCCGCAGCCGACGACACCGCGATGCTCGCGCGGCTCCCGGCCGAACGCCGCAAGCCGCTGGAGGCGGCGCTCGCCCGGGTCGAGCCGGTCGAGGTGCACAGCGCGCTCCTCACCCGCTTCTGGGGCCGCCCGACCAGCATCAACGGCTGGGTGGCGCTGCCGCCCGGCTATGCCGAGGGCAAGACGACCTACCCCACCGTCTATTCGGACGGCGGCTTCGGCAGCACGCTCGGCTCGGCGCGGATGAGCGCTGCGAGCATGACGGCGATGATGGCCAAGGGCGACGCCCCGCCGATGATCTGGGTCTATCTCGACCATCACATCGCCACCGGCACGCACGAGTTCGCCGACTCGGTGAACAACGGCCCCGTCGGCCAGGCGCTGGTCGAGGAGGTGATCCCGGCGCTCGAGCAACGCTACTGGATGGATGCGCGGCCGAGCGGCCGGTTCCTGACCGGCCACAGCTCGGGCGGCTGGTCGACGCTGTGGCTGCAGGTCGCCTATCCGAAGACGTTCGGCGGCAGCTGGCCGACCGCGCCGGACCCGGCCGACTTCCACGACTTCACCAACGTGAACCTCTACGAAGACGCCAATTTCTATGCCGGTGCCGACGGCAAGGACCATCCGCTGGTGCGCAAGGACGGCAAGGTCGTCGCCACGCTGCGCCAGTTCGGGCGGCTGGAGCAGGTGCTCGGCCCCTATGGCGGCCAGTTCGCAAGCTTCGAATGGGTGTTTTCGCCCAAGGGGCCGGACGGACGGCCGCTGCCGGTGTTCGACCGCGCGACCGGCGCGATCGACAAGCAGGTCGTCGCCTATTGGCGCGACCATTATGACGTGGCGCACATCGTCGCGCGCGACTGGCCGACGCTGAAGCCGGACCTGGACGGCAAGATCCACCTGACGGTCGGGACTGCCGACACCTTCTATTTGGACGGCCCGGCCCGCCGGCTGAAGGCGGTGCTCGACGGGCTGGGCGCGAAGTCCAGCTTCCGCTTCGTGCCCGGCAAGGACCACGGCAACCTCTATGAGGCGGAAGGCGACCGCGCCGCCCTCACCAAGCAGATCGCCCGCGAGATGTACGCCGTCGCAAGGCCCGCCCGTGCCCAGCGCTGAGGACGGCATCCGCTTCCACGCAGGCGAGCTCGACTCCGCGGATGTCCAGGCGCTGCTCGCAGCCCATCTCGCCGGCATGCATGCGCAGTCGCCCCCCGGCTCCGTCCACGCCCTCCCGCTGGAGGGGCTGCGGCGAGCGGACGTCACCTTCTTCTCCGCGCGGGACGCAGACGGGCAGCTGCTCGGCGTCGGCGCGCTGCGCGAACTCGACGCCGGCCATGGCGAGATCAAGTCGATGCGCACCGTCGACGAAGCCCGCAACCGCGGCGTGGGTGCCGCGATGCTCGGCCACCTTCTCCGCATCGCACGCGAGCGCGGCTATGCCCGGGTGAGCCTGGAGACCGGGACGCCCGAGGGCTTCGCGCCCGCACGCCGGCTTTACGAACGCCACGGCTTCACCCGCTGCGCGCCGTTCGCCGACTATCGCGAGGACCCGTTCAGCTGCTGCATGACGCTGGAACTGGACGGGACCTCCGCCTGATTTACCCGCCGTTGGCGCGAAACAGCTCCAGCGTGCGCTCTCGGGCGAGCTTGGCCGCCTCCGGGGAATAATCGTCGCGCCGGTCGGAGTTGAAGCCGTGGCCGGCGTCATAGATGTAGATCGTCGCGTTCGCCGGCTCGGCCGCGGCCAGCGCCTCGACGCCCTCGATCGGGATGCCGTGGTCGTGGCGGCCGAAGTGGGCGATCGTCGGCACCTTGGGCGCTTCCTTCGATTCGGGCACCAGGCGCCCGTAATAGCTCGACACTGCCGCCAGCCCCTCCACCCGCGCCGCCGCCAGCCACGCGACCGACCCGCCGTAGCAATAGCCGACGGCGAACACCGGGCCCTTGGGGCGGAGCGCGTCGACGCATACCTGCACGTCGGCGACCGAAGTCTCGATCGGGTGGATGTCGCGCGACAGCTCGATGCCGCGCTGCAGCCCCTCGCCGCCATAAGCTGCCTCGAAACCGGGTGCTTCGCGGTCGAACAGCGCGGGTGCCAGCACCTCATAGCCGTCCGCGGCAAAGCCGTCGCACAGGTCGCGGATATGGTCGGTGATGCCGAAGATCTCCTGCACCAGCACCAGCCCGCCGCGCCGGTCGCCCTGGGGCTCGGCGTGATAGACCCCGATCTCGGCGCCGTCCGCCATCGTCATCCGGATCATGCTGCCATTCATCTGTCATTTCCTCTGGCTAGGGATCGCCCCGCAGGCTTTTCTTGTCAGGCGGGGCCGGATCGGTCCACCGCTGCCGTTTCTTTGAGCATCCGCGCAACGGAAACGGGCGCGTGACTTGCATCCTGAGCCCCCCTTTGCTAACCGCGCGCCAGCCATTCAGGGGGGCGTTTATCCGGCACTGCCCTGTTCCCCATGGCATAAGCGCCTTCTTGGACAAGTTGGGATAGGGATCGCGTGGAGACTTCCGGCGGCAATATAAGCGGTGGCATCCAGGCGAGCCTGGCAGGCCGCTACGCGACCGCGCTCTTCGAACTGGCGCGCGACGACCAGTCGATCGCGACGGTCGAACAGAGCCTGGGCGGTGTGCGCCAGGCGCTGAACGAATCGGACGAATTCCGCGCACTGGTCGCGAGCCCGCTGGTGGCGCGCGACGCCGCGACCAAGGCGATCGAGGCGGTGGCGGATTCGATCGGTGTCGATCCCACCACCAAGCGCTTCCTGGGCGTCCTCGCCCAGAACCGCCGCCTGAAGGAGCTGCCCGCGGTGATCCGCGCGTTCCGGGCGCTGGCGGCGAACCATCGTGGCGAGGTGACCGCAGAGGTCGCCTCCGCCCACACGCTTACCGACGATCAGGTCGATGCGCTGAAGCAGCAGCTTCGTGCCCGCGTCGGCCGCGACGTCTCCGTCGACCTGAAGGTCGACCCTTCGCTTCTGGGCGGACTGGTCGTGAAGATCGGCAGCCTGATGATCGACAGCTCGATCAAGACCCGTCTGAACACTCTCGCGCACGCGATGAAAGGCTGAACATGGATATCCGCGCCGCAGAAATCTCCAAGGTCATCCGCGACCAGATCGCGTCGTTCGGCACCGAGGCCCAGGTCTCCGAGACCGGCACCGTGCTGTCGGTCGGCGACGGCATCGCGCGCATCTACGGCCTGGACAACGTCCAGGCGGGTGAGATGGTCGAGTTCGCCAACGGCATCCAGGGCATGGCCCTCAACCTCGAAGCCGACAACGTCGGCGTCGTGATCTTCGGCTCGGACGCCGAGATCCGCGAGGGTGACACCGTCCGCCGCACCGGCACCATCGTGGACGTTCCGGTCGGCAAGGGCCTGCTCGGCCGCGTGGTTGACGGCCTCGGCAACCCGATCGACGGCAAGGGCCCGATCGTCGCCGAGAAGCGCAGCCGCGTTGAGGTGAAGGCACCCGGCATCATCCCGCGCCAGTCGGTCAGCGAGCCGATGCAGTCGGGCCTCAAGGCCATCGACGCGCTCGTGCCGGTCGGCCGTGGCCAGCGCGAGCTGATCATCGGGGACCGCCAGACCGGCAAGTCGGCCGTCGCCATCGACACCTTCATCAACCAGAAGGAAGTCAACAAGGGCACCGACGAGTCGAAGAAGCTCTACTGCGTCTATGTCGCGGTGGGTCAGAAGCGCTCGACCGTGGCCCAGCTCGTCCGCACGCTCGAAGAGAATGGCGCGATGGAATATTCCATCGTGATCGCCGCGACCGCGTCCGAGCCGGCCCCGCTCCAGTTCCTCGCCCCCTACACGGGCGCCGCGATGGGCGAGTATTTCCGCGACAACGGCATGCACGCGCTGATCGTGTTCGACGATCTGTCGAAGCAGGCGGTCGCCTATCGCCAGATGTCGCTGCTGCTGCGCCGTCCGCCGGGCCGCGAAGCCTATCCGGGCGACGTGTTCTACCTGCACAGCCGCCTGCTAGAGCGCGCGGCCAAGATGTCGGACGCGATGGGCGGCGGTTCGCTGACCGCGCTGCCGATCATCGAGACGCAGGCGGGCGACGTGTCGGCCTACATCCCGACCAACGTGATCTCGATCACCGATGGCCAGATCTTCCTTGAAACCGACCTGTTCTTCGCGGGCATCCGCCCGGCGATCAACGTCGGCCTGTCGGTCAGCCGCGTCGGCTCGGCCGCGCAGACCAAGGCGATGAAGAAGGTCGCGGGCTCGATCAAGCTGGAGCTGGCGCAGTATCGCGAAATGGCCGCGTTCGCGCAGTTCGGCTCGGACCTCGACGCCTCCACGCAGAAGCTGCTCAACCGCGGCGCGCGCCTGACGGAGCTGCTCAAGCAGGCCCAGTTCTCGCCGATGCCGTTCGAGGAGCAGGTCGCGTCGATCTTCGCCGGCACCCAGGGCTATCTGGACACCGTGCCGGTCGGCGACGTCGTCCGCTTCGAGCAGGCGATGCTGTCGGACCTGCGCGCCAACCACTCGGGCGTGCTCGCCAAGATCCGCGACACCAAGGATCTGGGCGACGAGGCGAAGTCGGGCCTGAAGGCAGCGCTCGACAGCTTCGCCAAGACGTTCGCGTAAGGACTGACGGCACAACAATCACCCGTCACCCTGAACTTGTTTCAGGGTCCATCGTGCCCCAAGCGGCGGCGATGCGATTGGAGAGATGGATGCTGAAACAAGTTCAGCATGACGGTTTGGGGAAGTGACGAACTAAATGGCCTCTCTCAAGGCACTCAAGGTCCGGATCAACTCGGTCAAATCGACCCAGAAGATCACCAAGGCGATGAAGATGGTCGCCGCCGCCAAGCTGCGCCGTGCGCAGGAGGCGGCGGAGGCCGGCCGCCCCTATGCCGAGCGGCTCGAGGCGGTGGTGTCGAGCCTCGCCTCGCGCGTCGCAACCGGTGAGGGCAGCCCCAAGCTGCTCGCCGGGACCGGCCGCGACCAGGTGCACCTGTTCGTCGTCGCCACCTCCGACAAGGGGCTGGCCGGCGCGTTCAACAGCAACATCGCCCGCCTCGCCCGTCGCCGCGCGCTGGAGCTCCAGGCCCAGGGCAAGACGGTCAAGTTCTACACCATCGGCCGCAAGGGTCGTGCGGTGCTCGCCCGCCAGTTCCGCGACGGCTTCGTCCATGCGATCGAGCCGGGCGATCTCGGCAAGCTCGGCTTTGCGGACGCGCGCGGCTATGCCGACGACCTGATCGCCCGCTACGAGGCCGGCGAATTCGACGTCGCGCACCTGTTCTACGCGACGTTCAAGTCGGTGCTGACGCAGGAGCCGACCGAGCAGCAGCTGATCCCCGTGGCGATCCCCGCCGCGACGGAAGCGACCGGCGCCGCCGACGCGGTGGTCGAGTATGAGCCGGACGAGGAGCACATCCTCGCCGATCTGCTCCCGTCGAACGTTGCGGTGCAGCTGTTCCGCGCGATGCGCGAGAATGCCGCGTCCGAGCAGGGCTCCAAGATGACCGCGATGGACAACGCCACGCGCAACGCAGGTGACCTGATCAAGCGCCTGTCGATCCAGTACAACCGTGCCCGCCAAGCCGCGATCACGACCGAGCTGGTCGAGATCATTTCCGGCGCGGAAGCGCTCTAAGTTCCGAAGGCAAGGAAGAAACAATGGCCACCGCCGCAGAGACTTTCGCCCCCGTGGCGACCACCAACAACGTCGGCCGCATCAGCCAGGTGATCGGCGCGGTCGTCGACGTGAGCTTCGACGGCGCGCTGCCGGCGATCCTCTCCGCACTGGAGACGGACAACAACGGCAACCGCCTGGTGCTGGAAGTTGCCCAGCACCTGGGTGAGAACACCGTCCGCACGATCGCGATGGACGCGACCGACGGCCTGACCCGCGGCCAGACCGTGACCGACACCGGCTCGCAGATCCGCGTGCCCGTCGGTCCCAAGACGCTCGGCCGCATCCTGAACGTCATCGGCGAGCCGATCGACGAGCGCGGCCCGGTCAACGCCGAAGTCACCGCGCCCATCCACGCCAAGGCACCCGAGTTCGTCGAGCAGTCGACCGAGAGCGCGATCCTGGTCACCGGCATCAAGGTCATCGACCTGCTCGCGCCCTACGCAAAGGGCGGCAAGATCGGCCTGTTCGGCGGCGCCGGCGTCGGCAAGACCGTGCTCATCCAGGAGCTGATCAACAACATCGCCAAGGGCCATGGCGGTACCTCGGTGTTCGCGGGCGTCGGCGAGCGTACCCGTGAGGGCAACGACCTCTACCACGAGTTCCTGGACGCGGGCGTCATCGCCAAGGATGCGGACGGCAACCCGACGTCCGAGGGTTCGAAGGTCGCGCTGGTCTATGGCCAGATGAACGAGCCGCCGGGCGCCCGCGCACGCGTCGCGCTGTCGGGCCTGACCATCGCGGAATATTTCCGCGACCAGGAAGGCCAGGACGTGCTGTTCTTCGTCGACAACATCTTCCGCTTCACCCAGGCGGGCGCGGAAGTGTCGGCACTGCTGGGCCGCATTCCGTCGGCGGTGGGCTATCAGCCGACCCTGTCGACCGACATGGGTGCCCTCCAGGAGCGCATCACCTCGACCAACAAGGGCTCGATCACCTCGGTGCAGGCCGTGTACGTCCCCGCGGACGATCTTACCGACCCGGCGCCGGCGACCTCGTTCGCCCACCTGGACGCGACCACCGTGCTCAACCGCGCGATCTCGGAACTCGGCATCTATCCGGCGGTGGACCCGCTGGACTCGACCAGCCGCGTGCTCGAGCCGCGCGTCGTCGGCCAGGAGCATTACGAGACCGCCCGCGCCGTCCAGGCGATCCTGCAGAAGTACAAGTCGCTGCAGGACATCATCGCGATCCTGGGCATGGACGAGCTGTCGGAAGAGGATAAGCTGACGGTCGCCCGCGCCCGCAAGATCCAGCGGTTCCTGTCGCAGCCGTTCCACGTCGCAGAGGTGTTCACCGGCATCCCGGGCGCCTTCGTGCAGATCGAGGACACGATCCGCTCGTTCAAGGCGGTCGTGAACGGCGAGTACGACCATCTGCCGGAAGCGGCCTTCTACATGGTCGGCGGCATCGACGACGTGGTCGCCAAGGCCGCGAAGATGGCGCAGGACGCGTAAAGAAGACCAACCCACCCGTCCCCTGCTCGCGGGGGACGGGCAGAGGATGAAAAGATGCTGCACTTCGAACTCGTCACCCCCGAAAAGCTCGTCCGCTCGGAGGAGGTCCACATGGTGGTGGTGCCCGGCACCGAGGGCGACTTCGGCGTGCTGGAGGGGCATGCCCCCTTCATGTCGACGATCCGCGAGGGTGCGCTCCAGATCTTCCGCACCGCCGGTGGCGAGCCGGAGACGCTGGCGATCCACGGCGGCTTCGCCGAGGTCAACGACCGCGGCCTGACCGTGCTGGCCGAGCGCGCCGGCTGATCGATCGCCTCCCGAAGGTCCGATCGCGGCCCGCCCTGCCCCGGTTCTTCCGGCGGCGCGGCGGGCCGGTTTCGTTTCGGGCCGCCCGCCCGAACCGGCATTAGGCAATTGTCAAAGCTTGCGCGTTATCCTGACGGTACCGGGAAATCCCCGAGGTTGAGGACGTAGCAAGTGAGTGCATTCGGTCGACGCAATCATCTCGGCGCTCCTGCCGGGCGCCCGCAGTTCGGCGTCGCCCGTCCCATGCAGGGGGAAAGCACCCTCGCCCGTCCCGCCGATACGGATGGCACCGGCCAGTTCCCGCCCATCGCCGACATCCCCCTGCCCGGCAGCGAATCGACGCCCCTCGCCGCGCCGCCGATCGACATGCCCAGCGTCCACGCCGACGCCATGCAGCGGCTGGCCGACCGGCAGGCCGCGTCCGGAGAGGCCGGCACCAGCCGGGTCGAGGGCTTCGAAAGCTCGATCCACCGCATCAAGGAACAGGTGCTCCCGCGCCTGCTGGAGCGCGTCGACCCGGAAGCAGCCGCGACCCTCAGCAAGGACGAGCTCGCCGAGGAATTCCGCCCGATCATCGGCGAGGTGCTGGCCGAGCTGAAGCTCACCCTCAACCGGCGCGAGCAGTTCGCGCTGGAAAAGGTGCTGGTCGACGAGCTGCTGGGTCTCGGCCCGCTCGAGGAACTGCTGGCTGATCCCGCGATCAGCGACATCATGGTCAACGGCCCGGACCAGACCTTTGTCGAGCGCAAGGGTAAGCTGGAGCTCGCCAACATCGCCTTCCGCGACGAGGAGCATCTGTTCCAGATCGCGCAGCGCATCTGCAACTCGGTCGGCCGCCGCGTCGACCAGACCACGCCGTTGGCCGACGCCCGCCTGAAGGACGGCAGCCGCGTGAACGTGATCGTGCCGCCGCTCTCCCTCAAGGGCACGGCGATCTCGATCCGCAAGTTCTCGGCCAAGCCGATCACGCTCGACATGATGGCGGGCTTCGGCTCGATGAGCCCGAAGATGGCGACCGCGCTCAAGATCGCGGGCGCCAGCCGCTTCAACATCGTGATCTCGGGCGGCACCGGCTCGGGCAAGACGACGATGCTCAACGCCTTGTCGAAGATGATCGACCCGGGCGAGCGCGTGCTGACGATCGAGGACGCGGCCGAGCTTCGCCTGCAGCAGCCGCACTGGCTGCCGCTCGAAACGCGCCCGCCGAACCTGGAGGGTCAGGGCGAGATCACGATCCGCGATCTGGTGAAGAACGCGCTGCGTATGCGTCCGGATCGCATCATCCTGGGCGAAATCCGTGGCGCCGAGTGTTTCGACCTGCTCGCCGCCATGAACACCGGCCACGACGGTTCGATGGCGACGCTCCACTCCAACAGCCCACGCGAATGCCTGGCGCGTATGGAGAACATGGTGATGATGTCGGACATCAAGGTGCCCAAGGAAGCGATCAGCCGTCAGATCGCCGACTCGGTCGACCTGATCGTCCAGGTGAAGCGCCTGCGCGACGGCTCCCGCCGCGTCACCAACATCACCGAGGTGATCGGCATGGAAGGCCCGGTGATCGTCACGCAGGAGCTGTTCAAGTTCGAATATCTGGACGAGTCCGCCGACGGCAAGATCATCGGCGAGTATCGCTCCATGGGCCTGCGCCCCTACACGCTCGACAAGGCCAAGCAGTACGGGTTCGACCAGGCGCTGCTGGAGGCCTGCCTCTAGGCAGCGGGCTGGCGCGACTCGCGGACGCTTTCTAGGCTGCCGCAATGCGCATCGCGCTCGCCCTCCTGGCCGCGGCCCTGGCCGTGTCCCCCGTCCCCGCCGCCCAGGTGCCCCGCACGGCTGTGGAGACGCTGGCGAAGGACAGCGCCGAGCGCTGGGTGCCGTTCGAACTCACCCCCGCCAACCACATCCGCTTCGCAATGAAGATCGAGGGGCGGCCGGCAAGCGCGCTGCTCGACACCGGCGTCACCCACTCGATCCTGGACACCGGCTTCGCCCGCGCCGCCCGGCTGAAGACCGAGGCGCGCGGCACCGCGGCCGCGATCGGCGGCGACTTGCCGCTTGGCTGGGCAAAGGTCTCGCGACTGTCGCTGGGCGGGCTGCGCAGCACCGAGCGGCTCATGGCGCTCCTCGACCTTTCGCAGGTGCAGACCGGCGACGGCCGTCCGGTGGATGCGCTGATCGGCGCCGACCTGCTCGGCCCCCATGCGCTCGACATCGATTTCGCGAGCCGCCGCTTCCGCCTGCTGCCGAGCGGCGCCGCGCCCTTCCCCGGCGCGCGTGCGCCGCTTTCGCGCGGCCCCGACGGGCTCTACGTGACCCAGGCCCGGCTCGGGCGCGCGTCGCTTCGCCCGGTGATGATCGACACCGGCGACGGCACCAGCGTCAGCGTTACGCGCGCCCAGTGGCGAACCGCGCGCCTGCCCCAGCGCCCGCTCACCTCCACCATCTCCTATGGCCTCGCCGGCCCGGTCGAGGCGGGCCTCACCGTCACCGACGCGCTGCGACTGGGCGACGCCCCCGCGGCCGCGGTCGAGCTGCGGATCGAGGGCAAGGACTTCGCCGACCGCACCGGCATCCCCAGCCGCATCGGCGTGGGTTTCCTCCAGCGCTTCCGCGTGCTGCTCGACCCGAGCGCCGGCCACCTGCTGCTGGCGCCGATCGAGGGCATCGCCGCCGGCCCGCCGCGCTCCACCAGCGGGCTCCTGCTCGGCTACGCGAACAACCGGCTGAGCGTCCTCCACGTCATGCGCGGCAGCCCCGCGGCCAAGGCCGGCTGGCGCCAGGGCGAGCAGATCTGCCAGGTAGACGGCGCCCCCATCCGCGAAACCGCCCCTAGCCCCGCCGATCTCGCCTGGGCCGCCGACACCCCCGGCCGCAAGCTGCGCCTAGGCCTCTGCGACGGCACCGACCGCACCCTCACGCTGGCGAAGTTCTACTAGGTGGGCGCAAGCGGCCCGCGGGCGCCCACTCTCGTCATCCCGACGAGGGCCGGGATCCTACGAGCCCCAGGCGCGCCCGGCGAGATGGACCCCGCCCTGTCCCTGAGGTGACGAAAGAAAGCGGCCGGGCGCGGCTGGAGGGCCCAATGAAAAACGTTGCTGACGCAAACGCTCAGCGCTGACTGAAGCGTCTTTTTCGAAGCGCTTGAACACCGGCAGCGACCACCAGCGCAGCTCCAAGAATCAACCAGACCAGCCCGAATCCGCGGAAAATGTCAGTCTTTGTCGACATCTTCCAAACCACCCCCCCGCCTATTAGCGCCACAAGGGCTAATTGACCGTAGGTAATCTTCGATAGAGCAAGCGCACGCGCTTCTTCTTTGGTTAGTGCAGGGCCCTCCGGGAGCCGATGCTCGAGTTCGCGTGATGGGGCACCCCAGGCCCAGTAAACCATTACCATCGAAGGCAGTAAAATTGCCCCGATACCGCCCCACATCGCAATCTGCGCGGCAGGACTATCGCTATCTGGGGTCAGCCAGACTAGCAGCAGTATCAAACCGAACGTCGCCGGAACGATGGACCACATGGCAAAACGGATGCGATTGCTGAAGGTCGCTACAAAGGCGTCTCGCTCCAACTCGCTTACCCGAACTGGCACCCCTTTCTGATGCTTACGATAGATGAATCCGTCCCCGCCATCTGAAAACTGATTAGCAAAGGCTTGTCGCAATTGTTGCAAGTGGGAGTTTCCAAACATCCGACAACTCTAACCACGTATCGGCTACACGCAATGTCTGCTTCCACCCACTTCGGACATCCCGTTCTCAAGGCAACGCCAAGCGTCTCACCGCCTCAAGAACGCCCCGCCGCCCCTTCACATGCCGCCAGGGCAACCGCCGCGAGCTGGTCCGCGTGGGGCTCGTCGGAAGGCTCCGCCCAGATGCGCAGGTCGGCGATCAGGGACGGGTGCGCGCAGAGTGCGGCTGCCTCCAGCATCGGGATCACCACAGACTTCCCGCGCAGGCCCTGCTGCACGAGCGGAAGCGCCAGCGGCACATCGCGCAGGGCGATCCCCAGCACCGCTTCCCCACGCACCACCTCGTCGGCATCTTCCGCAGCACGAAGCAGGGCCTCGCGCACTTCCGAACCGTCGACTGCCTCCTGAGCAAGCAGGAAGGTCGCCCAATCCCGGTTCGACGGGTCTGCGTCCTGCGTCATCGCGATCAGCTGGCGCAGGTTCGCATCGCCCCATTCCTTTCCGGAGAGCGGCACCTCTTCGGCGACGATGGCCTTGAGGAAGTCCGATTCGGGCTCATACCGGGCCCTCACCCCGTGAGCGCGAGTGCGCCCAGGATGACCGCGCACAGGATCGCGGCCATCTGGATGCCGGGCCAGGGCATCACCCCCACCCGGTCCAGGTCGGCGCGGCGCGCACGTCGCGCGTCGGCGACCCCGCTCGCCACCGCCACTGCCGCCAGCGCGGCCGCTCCGCTCCAAAGTCCCACTTGCATCCGCCGCGCTTAGCCGCACAACATCGCCGCGTCACCTTTTGGAAGGTCGTTCCGATGCGCCCGATGCTGCCGATCCTCGCCCTTGCCGCCGCGGCGGTTCCCCTGGCGGCGACCGCCGTCGCCCGTCCCGAGACGCCCAAGCAGGCACTCACCGCCGCGATCGCCGCGCCCACGCGTACGCCCACCAACGTCGCGCGCGACAAATACCGCCATCCGGCGGAAACACTCGCCTTCTTCGGCGTGAAGCCCTCCGACACGGTGGTGGAGGTCTGGCCGGGCGGCGGCTGGTATACCGAGATCCTCGCCCCTTATCTCGCGCGCACCGGCACCTATTACGCCGCCGCCCCGCTGCCGAACGGCGCCAAGGGCGTGCAGGCGCTCCAGGCGAGGGACGCCGCGCGCTATGCCAAGGTGCGGATCGCGGGCTTCCCGGCCAAGCCCGGCGACGCGACCGTGCCCGACGGCGGCGCCGACGTGGTGCTCACCTTCCGCAACGTCCACAACTGGCGCTTCGGCGGCGCGGACCAGGCGCAGGCGATGTTCGACGCCATGTTCCGCATGCTCAAGCCCGGCGGCACGCTGGGCGTCGTCGAGCACCGCCTGCCCGAGGTGCGCGACGCCGCCGCCGAGGAGAAGAGCGGCTATCTGAAGGAAAGCTCGGTGATCGGCTTCGCCACCAAGGCGGGGTTCAAGCTGGCCGGCCGGTCCGAGGTGAACGCCAACCCGCGCGACACCGCCGATTGGCCGCAGGGCGTGTGGACGCTGCCGCCGAGCTATCGGCTGGGCGACACCGATCGCGCCAAATATGCCGCGATCGGCGAGAGCGACCGCATGACGCTGCGCTTCGTCAAGCCGCGCTGACCCTCAGAGCTGCACAAGCGCCACATACTGCCGTACCCCCGCGCAGGCGGGGGTCCAGGGCCAAGCAGAACAACCGCTGGGCGGTGGTCGGGACCCTGGGCTCCTGCCGTCGCAGGAGCACGACGGAGTCCGGGGGCGGCGGAGGGCTGACGCGCCCTCCCTGCCCCAGGAACTGGCTCACTTGGCCAGCTTGTCCACCTTCTCCTGCAGCCGGGCGAGCTCTGCGCGCAGCGCCTGCATCTCGCCCTCGCCGCCCTCGTTCGCGGTCGGCGCCGGGACGCTGCTGTCGTTCGCGGCACCCGTCTTGAACGCCGCCGTCGCCGCCTCGAACATCGCCATGTTGCGCTTCGCGATCTCGGCGAAGGGTGTGTTGGCGAACGGCGAATTGGCGAACGCGCCCTCCACCGCCGACTTGAACTGCTCCTGGTTGCGGCGGAAGCTGTCCATCGACGCTTCCAGATAGCCGGGCACCATCGCCTGCATCGAATCGCCATAGAGCGCGATCAGCTGGCGCAGGAAGCTCACCGGCAGCATCGTCTGCCCGCGGCTTTCCTCCTCCATGATGATCTGCGTCAGCACATTGTGGGTGATGTCGTCGTCGGACTTGGCGTCGACCACCTTGAAGTCGCGACCCTCGCGAGTCATCGCGGCGAGATGGTCCAGCGTGATGTAGGACGAAGTCTCGGTGTTGTAGAGACGCCGGTTGGCGTATTTCTTGATGATGACGGGCCCGCCATCCGACACAGTCTTTTTCATGCAGAACCCCTGAAATGTCTGACTCGACAATATCACCCTTTTCTGCCGCGCTGCAACGCGGGCCGCGTCCGCTGCCGCTCTTCCTGGAGATGCTGCAGTCGGAGACGGCGGACGCCCCCGATCGCCGCGCCGCAGCACTGGCGGGCCTCCGCGCGTTCCAGCAGGCGCCGCGCCCGCCGCGCGCGCCGGCGCCTGCGGTGCTGGCACGGTGCGGACGGGCCACCCTGCACGATTATGGCCAGGGCGCCGCGCCCGGGCGGCCGGTGGTGTTCGTCCCCTCGCTCATCAACCCGCCCTTCGTGCTCGATCTCGCGCCGGACAATTCGCTGCTGCGCTGGCTGGCGGGCCAGGGCATGCGCCCGCTGCTGGTCGACTGGGGCACGCCCGCGCCCGCCGATCGCGACCAGGACATCGACGCGCATGTGACGGAGCTACTGCTGCCGCTGCTCGATGCGCTCCCCGAGCCGCCGGTGCTGGTCGGCTATTGCCTGGGCGGCACGCTTGCGCTGGCAGCCGCTGCGCTCCGGCCGGTCGCGGGGATCGCGCTGATCGCCGCACCCTGGCACTTCGCCGGCTTCGGCACGGGCGCGCGCGCGCGCATCGCCGCGCTGTGGCAGGCGGCGGAGCCGACCTGCGCGGCGCTGGGGCTGGTGCCCATGGAGGTGCTGCAATCGGGCTTCTGGCGGCTCGACCCCGCCCGTACCGTCGCCAAGTTCGAGGCTTTCGGCACGCTCGATCCCGGCAGCGCGAAAGCGCAGGCTTTCGTTGCGCTGGAAGACTGGGCCAATGCGGGGGCACCGCTCACCTATGCGGCCGGGCGCCAGCTGTTCGAGGGCTTCTTCGGCGACGACCTGCCCGGCAGCGGCCGCTGGCAACCGGGCGGCCGCCCGGTCGCGCCCGGCGCACTCGCCTGCCCGGCGATCGACTTCGTGGCGCAGGGCGACCGCATCGTGCCGGCACCAAGCGCGGCCGGCCTGCCCGACCGCCACCCGGTCGCCGCCGGCCATGTCGGCATGGTGGTGGGCAGCCGCGCGCCTGCGCTGCTCTGGCAGCCACTCGCCGACTGGATAAGCCGGGTTCCCGCGCCTAGATAGGCGCAAAGCGCCGCACGAGGGCGGCCGCACCTGAGAGGATTCTGCCGCATGACCGAGATCGTGATCGCCGCCGCCAAGCGAACCCCGGTCGGCAGCTTCCTGGGCGCCTTTGCCACCACCCCCGCCCACGAACTCGGCCGCCAGGCGATCGAGGCCGCGCTCGCGCAGGCGGGCGTCGCGCCGGAAGACGTCTCGGAAGTGATCCTGGGCCAGGTGCTCACCGCCGCGCAGGGGCAGAACCCCGCGCGCCAGGCATCGATGGCCGCCGGCATCCCCAAGGAAGTGCCCGCCTGGGGCGTGAACCAGGTCTGCGGATCGGGCCTGCGCACCGTTGCGCTTGCCTATCAGGCGATCCTGACCGGCGACGCCTCGATCGTGGTCGCGGGCGGCCAGGAGAGCATGTCGCTGTCGGCGCACGCCCAGGCGCTGCGTGCCGGCTCCAAGATGGGCGACGTCGCGCTGGTCGACACCATGATCAAGGACGGCCTCACCGACGTCTTCAACGGCTATCACATGGGCATCACGGCGGAGAACCTGGCCGCGCAATATGAGGTCAGCCGGCAGGACCAGGACGCGTTCGCCGTCCGCTCGCAGAACCTGGCCGAACAGGCGCGCAGCGAGGGCCGCTTCAACGACGAGATCGCCCCCGTCACGGTGAAGGGCCGCAAGGGCGACACGATCGTCGCCGACGACGAATATATTCGCGCCGGCGCCACGTTCGACGCGGTGTCGGGCCTGCGCCCGGCGTTCAAGAAGGACGGCACCGTCACCGCCGGCAACGCCAGCGGCATCAACGACGGCGCCGCCGCCCTGGTGGTGATGTCGGCCGACGAGGCGAAGCGCCGCGGCATCACCCCGCTCGCGACGATTCGCAGCTGGGCCTCCGCCGGCGTCGACCCGTCGATCATGGGCATCGGCCCCGTCCCCGCGTCGCGTCGCGCGCTCGAAAAGGCGGGCTGGACCGTCGAGGACCTCGACCTGATCGAGGCGAACGAGGCGTTCGCGGCGCAGGCGCTCGCGGTCGGCAAGGACATGGGCTGGGACGCGGACAAGGTGAACGTCAACGGCGGCGCGATCGCGATCGGCCACCCGATCGGCGCCTCGGGCGCGCGCGTGCTGACCACGCTGCTCTACGCGATGCAGAATCGTGACGCGAAGAAGGGACTCGCCACCCTGTGCATCGGCGGCGGCATGGGCATCGCCATGTGCGTCGAGCGGCCGTAAGGCCGCGCGGGTCTGGCTTAGCGCCAGACCCGATCGAAGCGACGGCCGAGGCCGGTCAGCAGTTCATATTGCGACCGGCCGGATGCCACAGCGGCGCGCTCCAGCGCATAGTCGATCGTCAGCCAGTCGCCCTCGGCAACGTCTGCGCCCGTCACATCGACGATCAGCAGGTCCATCGACACCCGCCCGCGCACCGGGCAGGCGATGTCGCCGGCGAACACCGTCCCCGTGTCCGAGAATCCGCGGACGTACCCGTCCGCATAGCCGATGTTGAGCACCGCCAGTTCCTGGTCGGCAGGCGCCACATAGGTCGCGTTATAGCCCGCCGCCTCGCCGGCCCGCATGCGCCGCCGCTGCAGCACCTGCGCCTCCGGAAACACCACCTGCCGGATCACGTCCTCTGCCGCCGGGCACGGTATGCCGCCATAGAGCGCCAGGCCCGGCCGGGTCAGGTCGAAGCGATAGTCGCCGCCCAGGAAGATGCCCGCGCTGTTGGCGAGGCTGTAGCGCCTGGCCGGCACCCGCGCCGCGACCGCGGCGAAGCGTTCGCGCTGCGCCGCGTTCATCGGGTGGTCTTCGTCCGCGCAGGCGAGGTGGCTGACGAGCGTCTCGATCTCCAGGCCCTCGAACACCGCGTCCGGCACATCCCAGCGCACGCCCAGCCGGTTCATGCCGGTGTCGACCATCACGTCGCACGGGCCGCCGCCGCTGTCGCGCCAGCGCGCGATCTGCCGCTCCGTATTGAGCACAGGGCGCACATGCGGCCAGCGACGCGCCCCCGCGAGATCCTCCTCGCGCAGGCCGTGCAGCACCGACACCGCGGGCGCGACGTTGGCGATCGCCTCGGCCTCTGCCCAGGTGGCGACAAAGAAGTCGCGGCACCCGGCTTCGCTCAGCCGGCGCACCACTTCGCGCGCGCCCAGGCCATAGCCGTCCGCCTTGACCGCGGCACCGCAGGCGGCCGGGCCGCTACGCTCGGCAAGCGCCTGCCAGTTGTGGACGAGCGCGGCGCCATCGAGCCGCAGGCGAAGAGGGGCATCGGTCACGCGACGCGGCCTAGCGCCTGGGCCGGCGGGCGTCGAGGGCAGCCCGCTTACCCTGCTTGCGTTTACGCAAAGCAGCGTTGCGGCGGCTGCGCTTGCGCTGCACTGCAGCATCACCCATTTGCGCGACAATGGCTTCCTCCCCTTCTGCTTCCACGCGCAGCGTCGCGCTGGTGCACCTCGCCCTCGCCACCGGCGGCTTTGCGATCGGCACGACCGAGTTCGCGGCCATGAGCCTGGTGCCGCTGTTCGCCCCCGGCCTCGGCATCACCGAGCCGGTCGCCGGCCATGTCATCAGCGCCTATGCGCTGGGCGTGGTGGTCGGCGCGCCGCTCGTCGCGGTGCTCGGCGCGCGCATGTCGCGCTTCGCGCTGCTGATCGCGCTGATGGGCTCGTTCGCGCTGTTCAACGGGCTGAGCGCACTGGCGCCGACTTATGGCTGGATGCTGGTCTTCCGCTTCCTGAGCGGTCTGCCGCACGGCGCCTATTTCGGCGCGGCGTCGCTGGTCGCGGCCTCGCTGGTGCCCTCGGAGAAACGCACCCAGGCGGTCGGCCGTGTGATGCTGGGGCTGACGGTCGCCACCATCCTGGGCGTGCCGGCGGCCAATGCGCTCGGGCAGACGGTCGGCTGGCGCTGGGGCTTCGGAGTCGTCGCGGTGCTGGCGCTCGGCACCGTCGCACTGCTGGTGGCGCTCGCCCCGCGCGACAAGGCGGACCGCACTGCCAGCCCGCTTGCCGAACTGCGTGCGCTTGCCCGCCCGCAAGTGTGGCTGACGCTCGGCATCGGCGCGGTTGGATTCGGCGGCATGTTCTGCGTCTACACCTATGTGGCCTCCACCCTGCTGGAGGTGACGCGCGTCTCCGCCGCGACCGTGCCGGTGGTGCTGGCGGTGTTCGGCACCGGCATGACCGCGGGCAATTTGATCGTGCCGCGCTTCGCCGATCGCGCGCTGATGCCGACGGTGGCCTTCACGCTCTTGTGGAGCGCCGCCATGCTCGCGCTCTACACCTTTGCCGCTGCGTCCCTGTGGACGATCGTCCCCTGCGTGTTCCTGATCGGCCTGGGTGGTGCGCTCGGCACCGTGCTCCAGACCCGGCTGATGGACGTGGCGGGCGAAGCGCAGAGCCTGGCCGCAGCCCTCAACCACTCCGCGCTCAACCTCGCCAACGCAATCGGGCCCTGGGTCGGCGGCATGGCGATCGCCGCCGGCTGGGGCTGGGAATCGACCGGCGCGATCGGCGCCGTGCTGGCGCTCGCCGGCCTGCCGATCTGGGCGGTCTCGGTGGCAATGGAGCGCAAGCGCACGGCGGTGTTGCAGCCGGCCTAGGCCGTACTCCCGCGGAGGCGAGACCTCTGCGAAACCGCGGATCGTGCTCCTGCGAAGGCAGGAGCCCAGGGTTCCAAGCACCGTAAGTCGTTGGTCTGCCTGGCCCTGGATTCCTGCCTGCGCAGGAATACGGGTGTGACCAAAGAACGGCGGCCGCTGTTTCGCGCAAATCACGCGCACGCGAGAGTCCAAAGCCACGGACGCGCACGCCTGCGGCTGTGCAGGCGGACCGCCTCAGTCCAAATTCGGCCGCAGCCAGCGTTCCGCCTGCTCCACGCTCACCCCGCGGCGCCGGGCATAGTCCTCCAGCTGGTCCCGCCCGATCCGCGCCACGCCGAAATACTGGCTGTCCGGGTGGCCAAAATAGAAGCCGGACACCGCCGCCGTCGGCAGCATC
Organism: Sphingomonas sp. ACRSK; assembly: GCF_022346685.1. Classification (NCBI taxonomy): domain Bacteria; kingdom Pseudomonadati; phylum Pseudomonadota; class Alphaproteobacteria; order Sphingomonadales; family Sphingomonadaceae; genus Sphingomonas; species Sphingomonas sp. ACRSK. The sequence continues at coordinate 20,743 of NZ_JAKRNR010000034.1, forward strand.
GCGAAGCTCTCGGTCAGCACCAGGCCCGCGCGCTCGCCCGCGTTCAGCATGTCGAACAGCATCGGCTTCAGGCTGTGCTCCGGGCAGGCGGGATAGCCGGGCGCCGGGCGGATGCCGCGATACTGCTCGCGCACCAGCGCCTCGTTGGTCAGCTGCTCGTCGGGCGCATAGCCCCACAGGGTGGTGCGGACATGCTGGTGCAGCCGCTCGGCGAACGCCTCGGCCAGGCGATCCGCCAGGGCCTTGAGTAGGATGTCGTTATAGTCGTCGTGCGCCGCCTTGAAGCGGGCGATGTGCGGGTCGATGCCGTGGATGCCGACCGCGAAGCCGCCGAACCAGTCGCCCGCCGGATCGATGAAGTCGGCCAGGCACATGTTCGCCCGCCCCTCGCGCTTGGCGATCTGCTGGCGCAGCATCGGCAGGCGCACGCTCGCCTCGTTGGCCGGATTGAGGTCCGGCGTGTGCAGGTCGGCCGGGAAGTGCGCGCCGTCCGGGCTCACCTGGTCGTCGCTGTGGCGGGTGCGCACCACGATGTCGTCGCCGTCGCGGTGGCACGGCCACAGCCCCGCCACGCCGCGCGCCGTCAGCCACTTCTCGGCGATGATCGTGTCCAGCATCTTCTGCGCGTCTTCGTACAGCCCGCGCGCGCTCTCCCCCACGATCTCGTCGTCGAGGATCGCCGGGAAGTTGCCGGCCAGTTCCCAGGCGCGAAAGAACGGCGTCCAGTCGATGTAACCGCGCAGGTCGGTGAGGTCCCAGTCGTCGAACTGGTGGATGCCGGGCTGCGCAGGAGCCGCCGGCTTCTGCGTGAAGTCGGCGACGAAGCCCGCTGCGCGCGCATCCGCGATCGGCAGCAGCGCACTCTGCCCCTTGCCCTCGCGCGCGGCGCGGACGGCGGCATAATCCTCGGCCACCTTGGTCACATAGTCGTCGCGCTGCGTGTCGCTCACCAGCGTGGTCGCCACGCCCACCGCGCGGCTGGCGTCGAGCACATGCACCACCGGTCCGTCATAGGCGGGCGCGATGCGTAGCGCGGTGTGCACCTTCGACGTGGTCGCGCCGCCGATCAGCAGCGGCATCACCATCTTGGCGCGCTTCATCTCCTCGGCCACCGTCACCATCTCGTCGAGCGAGGGGGTGATGAGGCCGGACAGGCCGATCATGTCGGCGTCATTCTCGTTCGCCGCCTCCAGGATCTTGGACCAGGGCACCATCACGCCCAGGTCGACCACCTCGAAGCCGTTGCACTGGAGCACGACGCCGACGATGTTCTTGCCGATGTCGTGGACGTCGCCCTTGACGGTCGCCATCACGACCTTGCCCTTGCCCTTCGAACCCGGCTCCTTGGCGGCCTCGATGAACGGCAGCAGGTGCGCCACCGCCTTCTTCATCACGCGGGCGGACTTCACCACCTGCGGCAGGAACATCTTGCCCGATCCGAACAGGTCGCCGACCACGTTCATGCCGTCCATCAGCGGGCCTTCGATGACCTCGATCGGCCGTGCGAACAGCTGACGCGCCTCCTCGGTATCGTCGACGACATGGGCGTCGATGCCCTTCACCAGCGCATGTTCCAGTCGCTTGGCGACGCCCCAGCTGCGCCACTCGGCCGCCTGCTTCTCGGCCACCGCATCGGTGCCGCGGAACCGCTCGGCGAGCGCCACCAGCCGCTCGCCAGCATCGGGATCGCGGTTGAGGATCACGTCCTCGCACGCCGTGCGCAGCTCCGGCTCGATCTGGTCATAGACCTCAAGTTGGCCTGCGTTGACGATCGCCATGTCCATGCCCGCGGGGATCGCGTGGTACAGGAACACCGAGTGCATCGCCTTGCGCACCGGCTCGTTGCCGCGGAACGAGAAGGACAGGTTCGACAGGCCGCCCGAGATATGGACGTGCGGGCAGCGCGCCTTGATCTCGCGGCACGCCTCGATGAAGTCGACGCCGTAGTTGTTGTGCTCCTCGATGCCGGTCGCGACCGCGAACACGTTGGGATCGAAGATGATGTCTTCGGGCGGGAAGCCGATGCCGACCAGCAGCTTGTAGGCGCGCTCGCAGATCTCGACCTTGCGGTCCTTGGTGTCCGCCTGGCCGACCTCGTCGAACGCCATCACCACGACCGCGGCACCATAGGCCATGCACTTGCGGGCGTGTTCGAGGAAAATCTCCTCGCCTTCCTTCATGCTGATCGAGTTCACGATCGGCTTGCCGGAAACGCACTTCAGCCCCGCCTCGATCACGTCCCACTTCGAGCTGTCGACCATCACCGGGATGCGGGCGATGTCGGGCTCGGCCTGGATCAGCTTCAGGAAGGTCGTCATGGCGTGGTGCGCGTCGAGCAGCCCCTCGTCCATGTTGACGTCCAGCACCTGCGCGCCCGCCTCCACCTGCTGGAGCGCGACCTCGATCGCGGCGGCATAGTCGCCGTTCATGATCAGCTTCTTGAAGCGCGCCGAGCCGGTGACATTGGTGCGCTCGCCGATGTTGACGAAGCTGGTGGAGGAGGCGGTGGCGTTCATCTGTCTTCTTCTTGATCCTCCCCGGTACGGGGAGGGGGACCAGCGAAGCTGGTGGAGGGGGGTTGCCGCAGGGAGCCCGCTCGCGGAGAGCCCCCTCCACCACGCCCTTCGGGCGCGGTCCCCCTCCCCGTTCCGGGGAGGATTAGTCTCAAGCCGCCATGGTGAACGGCTCGAGCCCGGCAAGTCGCGTCCGCACTTCCGGCGTCGGGATCTTGCGCGGCGGCAGCGCGCGCACCGCCTCGGCGATCGCCTGGATGTGCGCGGGGGTCGATCCGCAGCAGCCGCCCAGCACGTTGACCTGGCCGTTCTCCGCCCAGTCGCGCACCAGCCCCGCAGTCGTCTCCGGCGCCTCGTCATAGGCGCCGAGCTCGTTGGGAAGGCCGGCGTTGGGATAGACCATGATCAGCGTGTCGCAGATCTGCGACAGCGTCTTCACGTGCGGCCGCAGCTGTTCCGCCCCGAACGAGCAGTTGAGCCCGATGGTCAGCGGTTTGGCATGGCGCACTGCATGCCAGAACGCCTCGACCGTATGCCCCGACAGGTTGCGTCCGGACAGGTCGGTCAACGTCATCGACAGCATGATCGGCAGGTCGCGACCAAGCGCGTTCCCCGCCTCGATCGCCGCCATGATGCCGGCCTTGGCGTTCAGCGTATCGAACACCGTCTCGATCAGCACGAAGTCCGCGCCGCCCTCGACCAGCGCATCGATCTGCTCGCGGTACACGTCCTTGAGGTAATCGAAATCGATCTCGCGGAAACCGGGATCGTTGACGTCGGGGCTCAGCGACAGCGTCTTGTTGGTCGGCCCGATCGCGCCGGCGACGAAGCGCGGGCGACCGTCCTTCGCCTGGAACTCGTCGGCGATGCGGCGGGCGAGCCTCGCGCTCTCGACGTTGATCTCGCGCACCAGATGCGCGGCGCCGTAATCGGCCTGGCTGATGCGGTTGGCAGAGAAGGTGTTGGTCTCGGCGATGTCGGCTCCGGCCTCGAAATAGGCGCGATGGATCGACTCCGGCACCTCGGGCTTGGTCAGCGCGAGGATGTCGTTGTTGCCCTTCTGGTCGTGCGAGAGGCCGAGCGTGCCGGCGTAGTCGGCCTCCGACAGCTTCCAGTTCTGGATCTCGGTCCCGAACGCGCCATCGGTGATGAGCACGCGCTTGGCGGCCTCGGCCAGCAGGGTTTCGCGGGGAGTCATGCCTTCAACCTTCTCTCGTCGCCCTGAACCTGGTTCGGGCCCCATCTATCCGCACGTGTCGCCGCCGCCCGCTGCACGATGATGCCGAAACACGTGCGGCATGCCGTGCGAAGCGGCGAAGCGCCTTACGCCGCCACCGCTCCCGCCGCCTTGTTCGGCCGCAGCCCGAGCAGGTGGCAGATTGCATAGCTCAGCTCGGCGCGGTTGAGCGTGTAGAAGTGGAAGTGGCGCACGTCGCCCGCATAGAGCCGGCGGCACATCTCCGCCGCGATCGTCGCCGCCACCAGCTGGCGCGAGGCGGGATGGTCGTCCAGCCCCTCGAACAGCCGGTCCATCCAGTCCGGGATCGCCGCCCCGCACATGCCCGCGAACTTGCGCGTCTGGGCGACGTTCGAAACGGGCAGGATCCCCGGCACGATCTCGGCCGAAATGCCCGCCGCGGTCGCTGCGTCGCGGAAGCGGAAGAACGCCTCGGGCGTGAAGAAGAATTGGGTGATCGCCCGCGTCGCACCCGCGTCGAGCTTGCGCTTCAGATTGTCCAGGTCCTCCGCCTTCGTGCCCGAATCCGGATGGCACTCGGGATAGGCGGCGACCGAGATCTCGAACGGGTGCAGCTTCTTGAGGCCCGCGACCAGCTCGGCGGCATTGGCATAGCCTTGCGCATGCGCCTGGAACTTCTGGCCCGCCACCGGCGGATCGCCACGCAGCGCGACGATGTGGCGCACGCCCGCCGCCCAATATTCCTCGGCCACCTGGTCGATCTCGTCGCGGCTGGCCTCGACGCAAGTCAGGTGCGCAGCAGCCGCCAGGCTCGTCTCGCGCTGGATCCGCGCGACGGTGGCATGGGTGCGCTCGCGCGTCGATCCGCCCGCGCCATAGGTGACGGAGACGAAGCGGGGGCTGAGCGGCTCCAGCGTGCGCACCGCGTCCCACAGCGTCTCTTCCATCTTCGCCGACTTGGGCGGGAAGAACTCGAACGAGACCGCGGCGTCGCCCGCCATGTCCGCGAACAGCGGCGCGTCGAGCGCGCGGCGCGCCTCCTCGAGCTGGTTCACCGAAATCGTCATGCCGCCTGCTTCTCCACCCGGGTGGCGCCGGTCTTGCGCGCCAGCCACAGCTTCACCGTCAGTTCGCCGCCTTCCAGCGTCTCCGTCTGCACGGGCGCGAGCCCGGCGGCGGCGAACCAGCCGAGCATCTGCTCGTCCGAAAATCCAAGTCGCGCATGCGCGTCGCGCGTGCGCAGGTCCTCGCGCTCGTGCGGCGCGAAGTCGACGATCAGCAGCCGCCCCCCGCTCGCCAGCACGCGCGCGGCTTCGGCGATCACGGCGCCGGGGTGCTGCGCGAAATGCAGCACATGGTGCAGGATCGCCGCGTCCGCATCCTCGTCCGACAGCGGCAGCCGGTAGAAATCGGCCTGGCGCAGCTCCGCCTTGTCGAGGCCCCGCTCGGAGAGCTTGGCGCGCGCCAGCCGCAGCATTTCCGAACTACGGTCGACCCCCAGCGCGTGCGCCGCCTGGGGCGCGAACAGCTCCAGCATCCGGCCGGTGCCGGTGCCGATGTCGACGAGCGTCCCGATCGGCTGCGCCCCCAGCGCCCGCGCGCACGCCGCCTCGACCTCGCTCTCGGCCACGTGCAGCGATCGGATCGCGTCCCACTCGCCGGCATGCGCCTCGAACCAGGCGGCCGCCGCCTGCGCCCGATCGGCGCGCACCGCTGCGAGCCGCGCGGTGTCGGCCAGCGTCCAGGGATCGCCCTCGCCGGTCCAGGCATCGATCGCGGCGAGCACCGGCGCGATCCGCGCCTCCTCGCCCAGCGCCACGAACACCCAGCTGCCTTCCTTGCGCCGCTCCGCGAGGCCGGCGTCGACCAGAATCTTCACGTGCCGCGATACGCGCGGCTGGCTCTGCCCCAGCACCTGCGCCAGCTCGCCCACCGACAGCTCCATCGAGCGCAGCAGCGCCACGATGCGCAGCCGGGTCGCGTCCGCAAGCGCGCGAAATATGTCGAGGGCGGGAGCCATGCCCGGTGATATAAAGATTTCTTTATATGGGGTCAACGCCGCGCCACGGCTTGCACGCGCCCGTTGCGGCAGGGAAACAACCCTGCCCCCGGTGCGTTCGCGCCGCGGATGATTTCAGGGTCAAGGAAAGAGGAACCCCCGATGAAGAAGGCCATTCTGCTTCCGATCGCCGCCGCCGCGTTCGCCCTCTCCGCCTGCAGCGACAAGGCGCAGAACGAGACCAGCCAGGCAGCCGATTCCATCGCGGCCGACGCCAACGCCACGATGGGCGAAGCCGTCGACGACGTGGCGGCCGCCAGCGATCGCGCCTTTGACGCGGCGGAGAACGGCATCGACCGCGCCGGCGCCGCGATCGGCAACGCTGCCGACGATGCAGGCCGTGCGATCGACCGCGGCACGCGCGAGACCGGCGAGCATCTGGAGCACGCCGGCAACGACCTCCAGCACTGACGCGATGCGGTTCCTCGTCCTCCTGCTCGCCCCGCTGGCGCTCGCCGGCTGCGGCGGGCCGGAGGACGCGGCACCCGGCGCGATCCGCCCGGACGAGGCGCGCGCCCTCAACGAAGCGGCCGAGATGCTCGGCCCCAACAGCGTGAGCGCCGCGGCGCTCGCCGCCGACAATCAGATGGACAGGCCATGACCCCTCGCCCCCTCGGCCCCACCGACCTCGAGACCCCGCCGCTGGTGCTGGGCGGCAACGTGTTCGGCTGGACGGCCGACAAGGACACGAGCTTCCGCGTCCTCGACGCCTTTGTGGAGCGCGGCGGGCGGATGATCGACACCGCCGACGTCTATTCCGCCTGGGTCGACGGCCACCGGGGCGGCGAGTCCGAGACGGTGATCGGCGAGTGGCTCCGCGCCACCGGCAAGCGCGACCAGGTGCTGCTCGCGACCAAGGTCGGCATGCTGCCGGGCGAAGGCGGGGAAAAGCTCGCACCGGCGCGGATCGCCGCTGCCGTCGAAGCCTCGCTCCAGCGGCTCGGCACCGATCACATCGACGTCTATTTCGCCCACCAGGACGACGAGGCGGTTCCCCAGGAGGAGTATCTCGCCGCCTTTGCCCGGCTGGTCGAGGCCGGCAAGGTGCGCGTCCTCGGCGCGTCCAACTTCCACGCGATGCGGCTGAAGTCGGCGATCGACATCGCCGTGCGCGAGGCGCTGCCGCTGATCCACGTGTTCCAGCCCGAATACAACCTCGTCAGCCGCCACCGGTTTGAGGGCGAGCTCCAGAACCTGTGCATCGAGCACAACATCGCGGTGACGCCCTATTACGGCCTCGCCTCGGGCTTTCTCACCGGCAAGTATCGCAGCCGCGACGACCTGTCGAAGAGCGTGCGCGGCGGCGGCATGGCCGAACTGCTGGAGGGCAAGGGCGCCGCGGTGCTGGCGGCGATGGACACGGTCGCCGCCGAGACCGGCGCCACCCTCGCCCAAATCGCGCTCGCCTGGCTCGCCGCCCAGCCCGGCGTCACCGCCCCCATCGCCAGCGCGACCAGCGTCGAGCAGGTCGAGGAACTGACCGGCTCCTGGGACCTGGACCTCAGCAAGGACCAGCTCGAGCGCCTCACCAACGCCGGCGCCTGACGACGCTCCCGTAGCCAACCGCATCCCCGCGCAGGCGAGACCTCTACGAAACCCCTGACCGTGCTCCTGCGCAGGCAGGAGCCCAGGGTCCCAAGCACCGCCGGTCGTTGGCCCGCTTGGCGCTGGATTCCTGCCTGCGCAGGAATACGGCTGTTACCGATAGGACAGCGCCCCCTGTTTCGCAGTATCCCCGCGCAGGCGGGGATCCAGAGCCCAGCAGAACGACGGCAGCGCCCAGGAGCCTTGCCGCCGACGACGGCGGAGCGGGACTGATCGGAAGATTCCAGGTCATGGACCTCCCAGTGAACGCTTCTAGATCGAGCGCTGAACCGCAGGGCAGAGCGCCTCTCTCCATCCCCACCGCGATGGAGAGAGATGGAATCGGTGCTATCGTGCCTGAATGAGAAAGGCCCTCCGCTCCGTCGCCGCACATCCTCGTACCGCGGCGACCCTATTCAGCGCCCTTATGATCGCGCAGTCCTGCCCTGCAGCCGCGACTTCCTGCGACAGGACAGCCATCGCCGCGATGTCGAATGAGGAGGCGGCCGAGACGATCCTCGACAGCAGCGTGCGGGTCGGATTCGGTTTCGTACGCGAAAGCGAAAGCGGGCCAGACATTCGGCAGCAGGAGGTGGACATCGTGCTACCGCTGAAGGGGCGGGCCGGGATCGTCCTTCTGGAACCCGAATCAATCAACCGGGCCAGGAAAGTGGACGGGTTTTTTCGTTGGCTTCCGTATGGCCCGAACTGTCCGTCGTCAGAACATTCGGCACAACTCGCGGCGTAGATTAGCGGAGTGCGGACCTCGTCAGGGGGTTGATGTTAGGCGGCGAACTTGCGGTGCTGCAAGCGCCGATGTTCGATGGTCT
>NZ_JAKRNR010000035.1:0-28774 GCF_022346685.1 Sphingomonas sp. ACRSK
ATCAAGATGGTCGCTCAGACTGAACAGGGACTTGGGATCCACCACGGCTCTCCATCATCGCTCCTGATCAATGAATCACCATAGCCCCCGAAACGCCATCGGTTTTTGCGGGTGTCCAGCTGCTCAACAAGAGCGAGAACGAACGCTCGGGCGTGCTGTCGACCGCCATGTCGTTCCTCGGCCTCTATCGCGACCCGACCGTCGCCGCCGTCACCGCCACGTCAGACTGGCGCATCGTCGATCTCGTCGAAGCGGCGCACCCGATTTCGCTCTACCTCGTCGTGCCGCCCTCGGACATCAGCCGGACGAAGCCCCTCGTGCGCCTGATCCTCAACCAGATCGGTCGCCGGTTGACCGAAGAGCTGCACGGCGTCGGCAAGGATGGCGAGGCTGCGCAGGGGCGCCACCGCCTGCTGATGATGCTCGACGAGTTTCCGGCGCTGGGACGGCTCGACTTCTTCGAGACGAGCCTCGCCTTTCTGGCCGGCTACGGCGTGCGCTGCTTCCTAATCGCGCAGAGCCTCAACCAGATCGAGAAGGCCTATGGCGAGCACAACGCCATCCTCGACAATTGCCACGTCCGCATCGCCTTCGCGACCAATGACGAGCGCACAGCCAAGCGAATTTCCGACGCGCTGGGGACCGCAACCGAGCAGCGCGCGATGCGCAACTATGCCGGCCATCGGCTCGCGCCCTGGCTCGCGCATGTCATGGTCAGCCGGCAGGAAACCGCGCGTGCGCTGCTGACGCCTGGCGAGGTTATGCAACTCGCACCGACCGACGAACTGGTGCTGATCTCGGGCCACCCGCCGATCCGCGCCAAGAAGCTGCGCTACTATGAGGACAGGCGATACACCGCCCGCGTCCTTGCCTCACCAGCACTCGATGGAGCCGGCTATCCCGACCCTCCCGCCGCCCGTCCCGACGACTGGGTGGGTCAGGTGCGAGGTGCCGACATGCGTCTCGTCGGTGATGTCAATGGCGACGAAGGTGCCGACGCCGGCGGCCTCGAACAGGCGCGCCACCCCGCGCACGAGATCGAGCCGACTGTCCTCGTGGAACCGGAGATCGCCGACCCGCTAGGTCTCGGCGAAGACGACGGGGACCAGGCCGCCGAGCGCCGCGCGATGGACCGGGTCCAGGCACTCGGCACCGCGCGTACGGTCTATGGCCTCGATGCCGCCTCGGGCCGCCCCGACGACCTGCAGCTGGGATTCTGACCATGGAGAAGGTCCGCCACCAGCTGTTCCTGCCCAAGCCGCTCTCCGACCGGCTCGAAGCGCTCGCCGCCAAGCCCGGTGCCAGCAAGTCTGCGATCTTGGTCGATGCGGTCACCGCCTGGCTCAACCGCCGCGGTGCGTCGGAGCTGGAGGATCGGTTCGCGATCCGGCTCGACCGGTTGACGCAGGCGATCGGACGGGTGGACCGAGACGCCTATGTGATCCTCGAGACGCTGGCGCTGTTCATCCGGTTCGAACTGGCGATCCAGACGCCGCTCGCCGAGAACGATCATGCCGGCAGGGCGCTCGGCGCCAAGCGCTTCGAAGCCTTCGTCACCCAGGTCGGGCGGCAGGTCTCGACAGGGCGGCGCACCCTCGTCGCCACGCCGGAGGACGGCGAATGAGCACGGGCCTCTCCGCCGAGCGTCGCCGACGCATGCTGATCACGGCCCTCGGTGCCGACATCGCCGCCGCCATGCGCGATCCACTGGTCATCGAGATCATGGTCAATCCCGACGGGGCTTTGCGACTCGACCGCTTAGGTGAAGGCCGCACCGATACCGGGGTTCGGATGGAGCCCGATCAGGTCGAGCGGATCATCCGGCTGGTCGCGAGCCATGCGCGCGCAGAAGTTCATGCCGAGCATCCGATCATTTCGGCCGAGCTGCCGCCCCATATCGAAGGCCGTGCCGGCGAACGCTTCGAAGGCGTGCTGCCGCCGGTCTCGTCGGCACCCTGCTTCTCGATCCGCAAGCCCGCGCAGAAGCTCCACACGCTCGACGACTATATCGCCGACGGTTTGATGACGGCGGCGCAGGCCGACGCGCTGCGCGCCGCGGTCACGCAGCGATACAACATCCTCGTCGCCGGCGGCACCAGCTCGGGCAAGACGACGCTCGCCAATGCGCTGCTTGCCGAGATGGCGTGGGTGGACGCACGCGTCATCCTGATCGAGGACACGCGCGAGTTGCAATGCCCGCTGCCCGACACGGTAGCGCTGCGCACGCGGCCCCCGCATGTGTCGATGACCGAGCTGGTGCGCTCGACCATGCGCCTGCGCCCCGATCGCATCGTGGTCGGCGAGGTTCGCGGACCCGAAGCGCTCGACATGCTGAAGGCCTGGAACACGGGCCACCCCGGTGGGATCGCGACAGTCCACGCCAACAGCGCGCTCGCCGCGCTCTATCGCATCGAACAGCTCGTGCAGGAGGCGGTGGTAACCGTGCCGCGCCAGCTGATCGCCGAGGCCATCGACATCGTCGTCTTCATCTCCGGGCGCGGCGTCGACCGCCGCGTCTCGACCATCGCGCGCGTCGCCGGCCTCGACCCCGACACCGGCGCCTACGCGCTCGCCGATCTTCCCAAGCCCAACCCGAAGGAGACCTGACCCATGAACTGTGCCCTCAATCCGCGCCTATTCGCCAACCGGCATCTTCTCGTCGGCGCCGCGATCGGTGTTGCGCTGATGCTCGCCACCCAGGTCCAGGCGGCCGGCTCTGGCATGCCGTGGGAGGAGCCGCTGCAACAGGTGCTCGAGTCCGTGCAGGGGCCGGTCGCCAAGATCGTGGCGGTGATCATCATCATCGTGACCGGCCTGACGCTGGCGTTCGGTGAGACTGCGGGCGGGTTCCGGCGCCTGATCCAGATCGTGTTCGGCTTGTCGATCGCGTTCGCAGCCTCATCCTTCTTCCTGTCCTTCTTCAGCTTCGGCGGCGGAGCGCTGATCTCGTGATCGGCAACGGCCAGCATGTCGACGGCTTCGAAGTGCCGATCCACAGTTCGCTGGGCTCGCCGCTCTTGCTCGGCGGTGCGCCACGTGGCCTCGCGATCGTCAACGGAACGCTGGCCGCCGCGGTCGGCCTCGGGCTTCAGCAGTGGGTCGCGGGCGCGCTGCTTTGGGCGGTGGGACACAGCGTCGCCGTGATGGCCGCCCGCCGCGACCCGAGCTTCGCGCCCGTCCTCCTCCGCCACATTCGCCAGAAGGGGTATTTCGCATGCTGAGACTGCGCGAATATCGCGACCGCGCCGAGCGGCTAGCCGATTATCTGCCCTGGGCGGCGCTGTTGGCGCCTGGCGTGGTACTCAACAAGGACGGCAGCTTCCTCCGGGTGCTCGCCTTCCGTGGTCCGGACCTCGAATCCGCGACCGAGGCCGAGCTTGTTGCCGCGTGTGCACGCGCAAACAACGCTCTCAAGCGGTTCGGCAGCGGCTGGGCGCTGTTCTTCGACGCCGAGCGGCGCGAAGCGCTGGCCTATCCCGACAGCGACTTTCCCGACGCGGCGAGTTGGCTGGTCGATGGCGAACGGCAGGCGGCGTTCGAGGCCGAAGGCACGCATTTCGAGAGCCGCTATCACCTGACCCTGACCTGGCTGCCGCCGGCCGACACGACCGACCGCGCGGGCCGGAGTCTCGTCGAGCGCCCCGATGGTGACCGGCAACGCGACTGGCGCGGCGCACTGGACAGCTTCGTCGCTGAGACCCACCGCGTGCTGGACCTTCTGTCCGGCTTCATGGCTGAGGTGCGCCCACTCGACGACAGCGAGACACTGACCTTTCTTCACGGCACGATCTCGGATCGCCGCCATGCGGTCGCCCCGCCCGAGACGCCGATGTATCTCGACGGCATTCTCGCCGACACGCCCCTTATCGGCGGTCTGGAACCCAGGCTCGGCGAGCTGCATGTCCGTACGCTGACGGTGCTCGGCTTCCCGAGCCTCAGCCGCCCCGGCATTCTCGACGCGCTCAACCACCAGGATTTCGGCTACCGCTGGGTCACGCGCTTCATCGCGCTCGACAAGACGCTGGCGACCAAGACGTTGACCAGCCTGCGCCGCCAGTGGTTCAACAAACGCAAGTCGGTCACCGCGCTGCTGCGCGAGGTGCTCTACAATTCGCCGGCGCAGCTGCTCGACAGCGATGCCGACAACAAGGTCGTCGATGCCGACCAGGCGCTGCAGGCGCTCGGCGGCGATCATGTCGCCTTCGGCTATTTGACGACAACGATCACCGTCACCGATCGCAGCCGGGCCGCGGTCGAGGACAAGGTCCGCGCGGTCGAGCGCATCGTCAACGGCCTCGGCTTCACCTGCGTTCGCGAGACGGTCAACGCGGTCGAAGCCTGGCTCTCGTCGCTGCCGGGCCATGTCTATGCCAATGTCCGGCAGCCGCTGGTCCATACCCTCAACCTCGCGCATCTGATGCCGCTGTCATCGGTTTGGGCCGGGCCGGTGCGCAACGGGCATCTCGACGGCCCGCCGCTGCTGGTCGCGAAGACCGCCGGCTCGACGCCGTTCCGGCTCTCCACCCATGTCGGCGATGTCGGGCACATGATGGTGGTCGGGCCGACCGGCGCCGGCAAGTCGGTGCTCCTGGGCCTGATCGCGCTCCAGTTCCGGCGTTACCCGAATGCTCAGGTCTACATCTTCGACAAGGGCAACAGCGCGCGCGCCGCGGTGCTCGCAATGGGCGGCGCGCATCATGCGCTGGGATCGACGGAAGCCGACGGCGAGACGCTCGCGTTCCAGCCTCTCGCCAACATCGACGATGCCGGCGAGCGCAGCTGGGCGGCCGAGTGGATCGCCGCGCTGCTCTCGCACGAGAATGTGCCCGTCACCCCTGAGGTGAAGGACGCGATATGGACTGCGCTCGGCAGCCTGGCATCCGCGCCGCGCGAGGAGCGGACGATGACCGGCCTCGCGCTGCTGCTCCAGTCGAACGCGCTCCGCATCGCGCTCCAGCCTTGCACGCTCGAAGGTCCGCACGGCCGGCTGCTCGATGCCGCCGAACAGCATCTCAGCCTCGCCGACGTCCAGTGCTTCGAGACCGAGGCGCTGATGGGGCAGACCGGGGCGGTCGCGCCGGTGCTGACTTATCTCTTCCACCGGTTGGAGGAGCGTTTCGACGGGCGGCCGACGCTGCTGATCCTCGACGAGGCCTGGATCTTCCTCGACCATCCGCTGTTCGCCGCGCGCATCCGCGAGTGGCTGAAGGTGCTGCGCAAGAAGAATGTTGCGGTGCTGTTCGCGACGCAGAGCCTCGCCGACATCGCAGGCTCCGCGATTGCGCCGGCCATCATCGAAAGCTGCCCGCAGCGCATCCTGCTGCCCAACGATCGCGCGATCGAGCCGCAGGGCCATGAAATATATGCGCGCTTCGGCCTCAACGACCGGCAGATCGAGCTGATCGCCCGCGCGACGCCCAAGCGGCACTATTATCTCCAATCCGCCCGCGGCAATCGCCTGTTCGAGCTGGGCCTCGGCCCCATCGCTCTCACGCTGTGCGGATCGTCCGACCCCGCGGCGCAGGCGCGGATCGGCGCCGCGATCGCCGAACACGGCCGCGACCGCTTCGCCGAAGCCTTCCTGCGCGATGCCGGCCTCAACTGGGCCGCCGATCTCGCCGCCGACTTCCCCGGTCCTCCCGCTCCCCAAGCCCCCCAAGAAGGAGACAAGCAATGCGTATTCCCACTCGAAAGCATGTGATCGCAGCCGTCCTCGGCCTCGGCGCCTGCGGCTCGCTCGGCATGGGCGTGATGACGATGACGGCGGCCCCGGCCCACGCACAGTTCGGCGGCGTCGTGTTCGACCCCAGCAACTATGCCCAGAACATCCTGACTGCCGCCCGCACGCTCCAGAGCGTCAACCAGCAGATCCAGCAGCTCCAGAACGAAGCGCAGATGTTGGTCAACATGGGCAAGAACCTCAGCAAGATCGACTTCCCGCAACTGAACGCGATCAAGCAGAAGCTTGCGGAGATCGACCGGCTGATGGGCCGCGCGCAGGCGATCGACTTCCGGGTCGACCAGCTCGACGACAAGTTCCAGTCGCTGTTCCCGAAGGACTTCTCCTCCGCGCTGCGCACCGATGCCCGCATCCGCGATGCCCGCGCGCGGCTCGATGCCAGCATGGGCGCGTTTCGCCAGACGATGACGGTACAGGCGCAGGTGGTCGAGAACATCCACGCCGACACCGAGGCGCTCGCCGACATCGTCGCGCGCAGCCAGGGTGCGGAAGGGTCGCTCCAGGCGCAGCAGGCGACCAACCAGCTCCTCGCGCTCACCGCCAAGCAACAGTTCCAGCTCCAGCACATGATGGCGGCGCAGTTCCGCAGCGAGGCGGTCGAACAGGCACGGCGCGCGACGCAGGCGGCGGAAGCCCGCACAGCCACCAAGAAGTTCCTCGGTTCCGGATCAGCCTACACGCCCGACTAGCCCCTGTCGGCCGCACGGCCCGATCCGGTCACCAGCGACTGACGGCTACCCCCTCCGGCCGCCGGTCGCCGTCGCGGGGCGCGGCACAGCTCCCCCAGCCGCGCCCCGCGACATCCCTTCACCAACGCAGGAAGAACCGCCTTGAACGACCTCAACGTCATCGATCGCTTCCTGCAGGCGTTCATCACCTACATCGACAGCGGGTTCGGGCTGCTGGGACCGGACGTCGGATTCCTGACCGCGACGCTGATCGGCATTGATATCACGCTCGCCGGCCTGTTCTGGGTGATGGGCGGCGAGGACAATGTCATCGGCCGCTTCCTCAAGAAGATCCTCTATGTCGGCGCGTTCGCGTTCATCCTGAACAGCTTTTCGACCCTCGCCGACATCATCTTCCGCTCGTTCGCGCAGGCCGGGCTGACCGCCGGTGGCGGCACGCTGTCTGCGGACGACCTGCTCAAGCCCGGGCGGCTGGCCGGCACCGGCTTTTCGGCGGCATGGCCGCTGCTCGAACAAGCGAGCGAGATGGTCGGGTTCACGACCTTCTTCGACAATTTCCTTACGATCATGGTGCTGCTGTTCGCCTGGGCGCTGGTGATCGTCGCCTTCTTCATTCTCGCCGTGCAGATGTTCGTCTGCATCCTCGAGTTCAAGCTGACGAGCCTCGCCGGCTTCATCCTCGTGCCGTTCGCGCTCTGGAACCGGACCAGCTTCCTCGCCGAGCGAGTGCTGGGCAATGTCGTTAGTTCCGGCATCAAGGTGATGGTGCTCGCCGTCATCGTCGGAATCGGCTCCAACTTCTTCACCGAGTTCACCGACGCGCTTCAGGGTCAGGAGCCGGACATCGGCCAGGCCATGAGCCTCGTCCTCGCCAGCCTGTCGCTGTTTGGCCTCGGCATCTTCGGTCCGGCGATCGCCTCGGGCCTCGTCTCCGGCGCACCGCAACTCGGCGCAGGCGCAGCCGTCGGCACGACGCTCGGCGCCGCCGGCGTCACGATGCTGGCGGGCGGCGCGGCGGCCGGCGGAGCGCGCGCGATCGGTGGCGCGGCGCTGGGCGCCGTCCGCTCGGGCACCGCAATGGGGTCCGCGGCATCGACCGCCTACAGCCTCGGCAAGGAAACCGCGCCCACGTCCTCGGTCGGCGCTGGCCTCGGCGGCGTCGCGCGTGCGGCCGGTAACGCAGCGCGGTCGCGCATGAGCGGTGCGCTCGGTCTCAAGGAAGCCGCCGCCGGCGGTCGGCAATCGGCGTGGAATGCCCTCAACCAGAACTCTCCGTCGCCGTCATCGGGAGGACCGGGCGGCGGCGGGGAGACGAGCGGCACGCCCGCATGGGCACGGGCGATGGGTGACCAGCAGACCAGCCGCCATCGCCGACAGCTCGCGATCCACACGCTCCAGCAAGGCGATCGCGGCGGCGGGTCTGCCACACCCGACATCAAGGAAAGGAACGACTGAGCCATGTTCTTCAAGCGAAGTGCGCAGCGCTACGGGCGCACGCCACCACCCGAGACGCCCTACCAGCGCGCCGGGCAACTCTGGGACGAGCGGATCGGCTCGGCGCGGGTGCAGGCGCGCAACTGGCGGCTGATGGCGTTCGGATGCCTCGTCCTGACTGCGGGGACGTCAGCAGGCCTCGCATGGCAGTCGCTGCAAAGTCGGGTGACGCCCTATGTGGTCGAGGTCGACCGGCTCGGCGAGGCACGCGCCGTCCAGGCCGCCGATGTCGAGTATCGGCCGACCGATCCGCAGGTCGCGTGGCACCTCTCGCATTTCATCACCAACGTCCGCGCGGTGTCGCTCGACCCGGTGCTGATGCGTCGCGACTGGCTTGAAGCCTATGACTTCGCGACCAAGCGCGGCGCGCAATTTCTCGGCGAATATGCCCGTTCGGCATCGCCGTTCGCAAATCCCGGCGAGCGCACCGTGTCGGTCCAAGTAACGAGCGTCGTGCGCGCCTCCGACAAGTCCTTTCAAGTGAAGTGGACGGAGACCGCTTTCGAGCGCGGGTCGCAGGCAGGAAGCAGTCGCTGGACGGCGATCCTCACTATCGTCACGCGGCCGCCAGCCTCGGCCGACGTACTGCGCAAGAACCCGCTCGGCATCTATGTCGATGCGATCGACTGGAGCCGCGAGCTCGATACCGCGCCCGCGGGACCCGCCCAACCCGCCGCGCAGCCGACTCCGGCCACGACCGATCTGCCGCTCGGCTCCCCGCTCGATCCGACCCTCGGCGTATCGACCACCAACTCTCAGGAGATCCAACGATGAAGCTCGCCGTCCTGCCGGCGCTTGCCGGCATCCTCATCGCCGCACCTGCGGACGCTCAGACGCGGTCCGGTCGGCAGGCGGTCCAGCATGTCGCGATCGCAAACCGGGCGGCTACGATCGAACCGGCAGCGACCGGGTTCGTCAACGGCGCCCAGGTCTATCCTTTCAGCGAGGGCACGATCTTCCTCGCCTATGCCGCGCCGGGGCTCGTAACCGACATCGTCCTCCAGCCTGGCGAAGCACTGATCTCCGTTGCCAGCGGCGACACCGCGCGCTGGGTCATCGGCGACACGACCAGCGGCTCGGGCGACGGGAAGCAGACGCATGTCTTGGTGAAGCCGTTCTCGAGCGGCCTCGCCACTAACCTCGTCATCACCACCGACCGCCGCGCCTACCATATCAAGCTGGTCAGCACCTCGGCCACTGCGCTGTCGTCAATGCGCTGGACCTATCCGCAGGACGAATTGCTCGCGCTCCGCCGCAAGGAAGAAGCCGAGCGTGCCGCTACGCCGGTCGCCGCCGGCCTGTCGGTCGAGGCGCTGCATTTCAACTATACAATCAGCGGTGACAAACCCGCTTGGAGGCCGGTGCGCGCGTTCGACGACGGGCAAAAGACCTATGTCGAATTCCCGGCCTCACTGGCGAGCAGCGAGGCGCCGCCGCTGCTTCTGGTCGGGTCCGATGGCAAGGCCGAGCTGGTCAACTATCGGCTGAGTGGGCGCTTCTATGTTGTCGACCGGCTCTTCGACGCCGCCGAATTGCGGCTGGGCCTCAAGAAGCAACAAGTCGTGCGGATCGACCGGGTATCGCCGGGAGCGAAGCGGAGGGGCTCATGACCGAGGGCGCTGCACCGGCGCCAACCGCGCCTCAACCAAAGCTCGATCCGGAGACGCTCAGCATCCGCTCGCGGCCGGCGCGTGCCATCCGCTTTCGCCGTGGTGCGATCATTGGTATTGCCGCGCTCGGTTCGGCTAGCCTGCTAGGCGTGGCTTGGATGGCGCTCAAACCACAGGTGTTTCGGCAGGTCGCTCAGGAAAGCGAATTGTCGCAGCCCATGGCCAAGCCTGCATCCGACGCGCTGTCGGGACTGCCGGCGAGCTATGGCGACGCGCCCAAGCTCGGGCCGCCGCTGCCAGGCGATCTCGGCCGGCCGATCCTCCGCGCCCAGGAACAAGCGGACGCTGCGGCTGCGCCGTCTCGCGTCGATACGGCGGAAGCCGCCCGGCAGCAGCTCCTCGCCGATCTCAAGGCGGCGCGCGAGTCCGGGCTCATGGCGCAAGTAACGACCACGAGAAATGGCGCTCTTCCGCCGGCGCGGGATGCTTCGGAATCGGCAACAACCCCTGGCGCCGATTCGACGCCGGCCACCCCCGGCACGCGCAAGGAGCAATTTGCCTCCGCGCGCGACACGGGCGGCGATCTCAACGCGGGTGGGCTCGTGTCTCCCGTTTCGCCGAACAGCGTGCTCTCGGGCAGCGTCATCGCCGCAAGCCTGATCACCGGACTCAGCTCCGATCTCCCCGGCATGGTCACGGCGCAGGTGACGCAGAATGTGTTCGACACAGTCACCGGGCGAATCCTGCTCGTACCGCAAGGTGCGCGGCTCATCGGCAGATATGACTCCGTGGTCGCCTTCGGACAGCGGCGAGCACTGGTTATCTGGCAGCGGCTGATCCTGCCCGACGGCAGCTCCATACGCCTCGACAACATGCCGGCAACCGACCCTTCGGGCTATGCCGGCCTCGCCGACAAGGTCGATTTCCACACTTGGACGCTGCTCAAGGGTGTGGCCATCGCGACGCTGCTCGGGGTCGGATCGGAGCTGTCGATCTCGGGCGAAAGCGATCTGGTCCAGGCAATTCGCGAGTCCGCGCAGTCAAATACCGCGCGCGCCGGCGATCAGATCACCCAGCGCAATCTCGACATCCAACCAACGATCACGATCCGTCCCGGCGCGCCCGTTCGCGTGCTGGTGACGCGTGACCTGATTCTCGCGCCCTGGCGCGGATAGGAGGCATGATGGAACTGAAGCTCGCCAAGCTGCCTGATCGCACGCCGGTCAAGCTCTCGATTACGATCACGCCAATTCTGCACGAGATGCTGCACGACTATGCGACTCTCTATGCCCAAACCTACGGACGGGATGAGCCGGTCGCCGAACTGATTCCGGCCATGCTTGTCGCCTTCTTGGAAAGCGACAAGAGTTTTGCGCGCACCAGGTCAAAGGCTTGAGCGATGAAGCAGAACGACGCTCGTCAGCCGAGCACCATCGTCATCGAGCCCTTGACGGTTCGTATCTCGACGGCGGTGCAACTCACCGGCATCAGTCGCTCGCGTCTGTACGAACTCATCCAGTCTGGCGAGCTGGAAACCGTCAAAGTGGGCCGATCCACCCTAATCCCATACAAGAGCCTGAAGGCGCTGACTGGCACTTAGCCCGTGGATTGGGGCTCCAGCGAATGACAAGAAGCCCTCAGCTCGCAAATCCCAGCTCAGCGCAGCGGGCCGATGAATGGAACTCACACGTTCTTGATGGAGGCCTGCCGCTGGGCGATCGATTCCACCCAATCCTTAAGAGCAGTGATTTCGACCTGCACCTTGTCGGGCATCGGCAGGGGCTTGTTCAGCCCCGCTGCCTCGCTGTGCAGCAGCTCAGAGCAGCGCCCGAAAGCCTCGCGCATGGTCTGGCAATCGGCCAGGGTGATGGCGGTCATCTTCGCAAGGCCGCCTGTGGCGACCTTGTTGCCGAGACGGCGGAGGACTGGCGACACGGCCTCCTCCACGGCCCGCTCCCATGTTGTGCGAAGCTGCTCCTGCAGGCCGCGCACGGTGGTTTCCCAGGCAGCCTGATTGCCCTGGTGGTGATGCACTTTCTCGTTGTCGAGCCGGGCCTGCATGGCCGCAATGACGTTGCCAAGCGGCATAGCCCGCATCGGCGGATTGTCATTGCAGTAACCGGCGAAGTCGCTGCCCTTGCTGACGCAGCGTACCGCAAGGTGGGTAGCGGGCTCGCGGTCGCGGCATTCCTCGTCCAACTGGAACACGAAGGCGATGTCGTGAGTGAACACGACGATCTGACGGTGCTGCCCTTCTTCGGCGAGCCGCTTGGCGATGGCTTCGCGGTGGCCGTGGTCCAACGAGGAGACTGGATCGTCGAACACGATTGCGGACCGGCTGTCCGTCGTCGCCAGCTCGGCGAGGAAAGCCGCCAGTGCCACGCAGCGATGCTCGCCTTCGGAAAGCACTTCCCCGACATTGGCGGTGGGTTTGCGGGTCAGGGCCACCTTGAACTTTGGGATGCCGAAGGCGCTCTTCTCCTGTTTCAGCTCCACGGCGAGAGTGCCAATTTCGAGCCTCGCGACCTCCTTGGCGAACCGCGCGCGTAGAGCGTCGGTCACGACCTGCTGCGCGATTTCCGTGCTTTTGCTGGTAATTCGGTTGGTCGCCGTGTCCTTCGCCGCCGTCTCGAGCGCGGCGATTTCTTTGCGGCGCTCAATCTCCGCCAGCACATCGGCCTTGATCCCCTCCAACCACAGTCGATCCGCCAGCTCGTCGCGCTCGGCGATCAGCTTGAGGCGGGCCTCGGAACCGGCCTCGGCCGTCAAGCCGGCGGCGCGCGTGGCTAGTTCTGCGGCCTGTGCGCGAAGGTCCTCCACCGGCGGAGCTGTCGCTGCTGGATACGCAGCGGCAGGGCTGTCGGCATGGTGCCGGGCGATGCGCCGATGGCGGCGCAGCGTGGTCAGAGCGGCGAGCCGGACCTTTTGGGCCAAGGGGTCGTCGCCCAGTTCATCACGGATGCAGGCGACCATCGCGGCGATTTCGGCGCGCGCGAGGGCCTTGCCCGCAAAGATGGCGAACGCCGCCTCGTAAGCCTCTTTTGCCTCTGCCTCCTTCTTCTTGCTTTCGTCCTTTACGAAGGCCTCGAAGCGGCCCATTCGGTCGGCAGCCTCGGGACTCAGGTCCTGTTGGCACAGGACGCAAACAGCGCGGTCGATGACAGGAAAGGTGCGGCCGGGATAGGCTTCGGCCTCCGAATAGCTTCGCGCCGCTTCCCACAGCGCTTTCCAGACCTCAGAGCCGATGTTCGGCAGGGGTTCGTCCGCGAATAGCGCCGTCGAGGCGGCCGCCGCTGCGGCGCGGGCTGTCCCGTAATCAGCGGCAAGGTCGCGGAGCAACTGCGCCGCTCCTTCCGACGAGGCGGCGAAGGATTGCAGACTGTCGGCGAAGCCTTCGATCTTGCCTTTCAGGGCCAGCAACCGGGCCGCCGTCTTAGCCGGATCGGCGGCAAGGTCGCCGTTGAGCTTGTCGAGATGGGTCCGCTCCGCGTTGCTCAATGCTGCAAGAGCCTCAACATCGGCGGGGTCTGTGCTGGCGCTGAGCCCACCGATCAGCTTGCCGACCTTCGTTGTGGCCCTGCACGTTGGCTGCGTGATCGCAGCCGGGGTCTGCTTTTGCAGGGCGGCAATCTCCGCCTGAAGCTTGCCTCTGATGTCCTGACAGGTTTGGGCGAGGGCCGCGAGAATCTTCAGCGGCAGCGGCGTATAGGCCACGTCGTTGGTCTGGCTGACATGGACGTTGGCGGTGCGGGTGTCGAACACGCTGACCGCGGACAGGACCGGCTCGCTGGCCGTGCCGAGCGTCCACGGGGCGCTCCGGTTCTGACCGTTGACAGTGAAGTCGATGACCGCGGTTGGCACGCCGGGATTCGCGTCGTAGATGTTGGTGAGGATCCCTTCCTCTTTGCCCGCCGATCGCGCGCGGCAGACCTTCTTGAGCACCCGCGCATAGCCGGATTTGCCCGCGCCGTTGTCGCCGTAGATCACGGTCACGCCCGTCTTGTCGAAAGACAACCGCTGGTCCGGCACAATGGCGTTGACGTGCTGCGCGCTGTGTAGCGCCCGGAGAGTCACGGTTGCAAGTCCGGCCGCAGGATCTCGAACATGCTCGGCTGTGAGCGGCTGGCCCTCCGCCTTGCCTTTGCAGATAGCGAGAAGCTGGTCGAGGTGGGCGGCCTCAAGCTTGTCGCTGCCGCACAAACGGCGCAGCGCGTCGCGCTGCCAAGCCGGGCAATCGGCCGACCAGGTAACGATAGAGGACAGGGCCGCAGCTTCTGTGCTCTGCGGCTCCATTTCTATCAGTTCTATCGTCTCAGCCGTTGCCATCTTGAATTCATACCTTGGAGTCTGGCGATCTGGCGAGTCCCTCAAGCTGTCCCGGAGGGGCATATCGCATCGTGGCACCAAGGCGATGGTCGGGAGCCTTTCGGGGTCGGCGCCAACAGCTATCGCCGCTTTCCAAACTGCGGCCGAAGGATCTTGGCGCCATCGCGCAGCTGGTCGAGGTAGTCGGACCAGTGCTGCATCATGCGGACGCGCTCGTCCCAATATTCGCCACGTGTGTAGGCGCGGCGAATCATCGAGGTGTCGAGATGAGCGAGCTGCTTTTCGATAGCGTCTGGGTTCCAGATACCCATCTCGTTGAGCAATGTCGCCGCCATCGCTCGGAAGCCATGCGCCGTCATCTCTTCCTGGCTGTAGCCGAGCCGCCGTAAAGCTGCGTTGACGGTGTTTTCCGACATGCACTGCTTTGGCGAGCGGAAAGAGGGGAAGAGAAATCGACCATCGCCCGTCAGGGCATGGAGTTCCTCGAGAATGTCCAGCACCTGGCGCGATAGCGGCACCCGATGGGGCCGGCGCATCTTCATCTTCTCCGCCGAGAGCGACCAGACGGCGCCCTGCGTGTCAAATTCCGTCCACTCGGCCCTGCGCAGTTCGCCTGGCCGCACGAATAGATGCGGTGACAAGCGAAGCGCGATGGCGGTGATCTCGTGGCCGGTGTAGCCTTCGATCGCGCGGAGAAGACCGCCGGCCTCGCTGGGCGTAGTGATCGCCGCGAGGTGCTGGACCTTCGGCGTGATGAGGGCGCCGCGTAGATCGGCAGCAACATCGCGATCGGCTCGTGCCGTCGCGATAGCATAGCGGAACACCCGGCTGAGCACGCTGCGCATCCTCCGGGCGCTCTCGTAGCGGCCGGTCGCTTCGACCTTCCGCAGGACGGCGAGCACCTCCTGCGGTGTGATCTTCGAGATTGGAAGAGTGCCGATCATTGGATAGGCCATGCCGAGCAGCCAGCGAATCTTGTCAAGCGTGATTGGCGCGCGGCCCTCCCGTTCGTTCTTGGCTACCCATTCCTCGGCGATGGTCTTGAAGGTGTTGTCGGCGGCAACCTTGCGCGCGAGGGTTTCGATCCGCTTTTCGGCAGCGGGATCGAGGCCAGCTGCAATCTGTTCCCGCGCCTTGTCGCGGAGATGGCGTGCCGCCGCGATCCCCACTTCGGGCCAGGCGCCGAAATACAGTGTCTTCTGCCGGCCAAGGTGCCGATAGTTCATGCGCCACAGCTTCGCGCCGTTCGGCTGGATAAAAAGATACAGCCCGTCGGAATCGGCCAGCTTGTAGGCCTTGTCCCGGGGCTTGGCGTTGGTGATCTGGATGTGATTCAGTGCCATGATGGTGCCAGCTCCAAAGGGCTCGCCGGAACCATCAAAAACGCCATCAAAGCTGATGGTATGCCGATGGTTCCGGGCGGATGAGCCCGGATTCCATTCGGCGATTCTCTCTGATAAAATGCTGGAAAACCAGCCGCTTACTGGACGATTCCGGACGTTGCCGGAAAGGTCTCTGGTGCCCAGAAGAGGACTCGAACCTCCACGACCTTGCGATCGCCAGCACCTGAAGCTGGTGCGTCTACCAATTCCGCCATCTGGGCACGGGGTAGGCCGGCGCCTCTACGGGTCCCCGCCGGGGGTGTCAACAGCCCCGTTACGACTTTTTCCCGGGCGCCCCGTTTTTTTGCCAAGGCCCGCGCTCCCTTGCCCTTCGGGGCTGGGCGCGGCATGGGCTGGGCTTGCGAAAAAACCTGGGCAGACCAAGGCAAGCACGATGAAGAACAAGGTGATCACGCTGATCGGCGGCGGCGGGTTCGTCGGCCGCTATGTCGCACAGGCCCTGCTGCGCCGCGGCGCGCGGGTGCGCATCGCGCAACGCGATCCGCGCCAGGCCTATTTCCTGCGCACCCAGAGCGCGCTGGGCCAGACCCAGTTCATCGCGGCCGACGTCCGCCGCCCCGACACCATCGCCCGCGCGATGATGGGCGCCGATGCGGTGGTGAACCTCGCCGGCACGCTCGGCAGCGACGCCGACGCCATTCAGGCCAAGGGCGCCGCCGCCGTGGCAGAGGCGGCCCGCGCCGCCGGGGTCGAGGCGCTGGTCCATTTCTCGGCGATCGGTGCCGATGCCCAGGGCGAGACCCCCTATGCCCGCTCCAAGGGCGAGGGCGAGGCGGCGGTGCGCCAGCATTTCCCCAACGCCACCATCCTGCGCCCGTCGCTGATCTTCGGCCGCGAGGACCAGTTCGCCAACCGCTTCGCCCGCATGGTGGAGAAGCTGCCGGTGGTGCCGGTGATCGCACCCAAGACGCGCTTCCAGCCGGTCTACGTGGTCGACGTCGCCGCCGCCGCGGTCGCAGCGCTCGAGGATCCGGAGCGCTTCGGCGGCCGCACCTTCGAACTCGGCGGCCCGGATGTGTTGTCGATGGCGGAGCTGATCCGGCAGATCGCATCGCTGCTCGATCGCAAGATCCGCACCGTCGAGCTCGGCACCGGCACCGCCGGGCTGGTCGCGGCGTTTCCGGGCACGCCGATCACCCGCGACCAGCTGCGCATGCTCGGCCACGACAATCTGGTGTCGCCCGGCGCGGAAGGGCTCGTCGAGCTCGGCGTCACCCCGACCCCGTTCGAATCGGTCGCGCCGCAGTGGCTGGTCCAGTTCCGCCGCTACGGCCGTTTCTCGCGCCACGCGCACACGGCCTGAAGGCCTCTGACGGGACGCTCATGACCGATCTCCTGACCATCATCCTCCTCGGCATCGTCGAGGGGGTCACCGAGTTCCTGCCCGTCTCCTCGACCGGCCACCTGATCCTCGCCGGGGCGCTGCTGGGCTTCAAGGGCGAGGCATCGGGCACGTTCGAGATCGTGATCCAGCTGGGCGCGATCCTGTCGGTGATCGTCCTCTACTGGCGGCGCTTCTGGGACGTGTTCGTGGGGCTGGGCCGGCGTGATCCGCGCGCGATCGCCTTTACCCGCAACGTCGCGCTCGCCTTCCTGCCCTCCGCCGTGATCGGCCTGATCGTCTACAAGATGGTCAAGGCGATGCTGGAGAGCCCGATGACGGTCGCGGTCGCGCTGGTCGTCGGCGGCATCGCCATCCTGGTGATCGAGCGGCTGGTCCGCGCGCCCAAGGTGACCAACGTCGAGCAGATGAGCTGGAAGGTGGCGCTCGGCATCGGCATCATCCAGTGCCTGGCGATGATCCCGGGCGTCAGCCGCTCGGGCGCCACCATCATGGGCGCGCTGGGCTTGGGCGTCGATCGCAAGACCGCGGCGGAGTTCAGCTTCTTCCTCGCCGTCCCCACCATGCTCGCCGCTTCCGCCTATGATCTCTACAAGAATGCGGAGTCGATCGGCAGCGACGGCTGGCTCGCGATCGCGATCGGCTTCGTCGTCTCGTTCGTGGTCGCGCTGCTGGTGATCCGCTGGTTCCTCGGCATCGTCACCCGCCACGGCTTCACGCCCTTCGCCTGGTATCGAATCGTCGCTGGGGGCGTCGCCATCGTCTGGCTGTCGCAGCTGTAGGTCCGGAACGGCCGTATCTTCTTCGCTGAAGATGCGAGCGTTTCGCAACTCCGGCAGCTTCTGCGATGAACAAGGTCAGCACTGCTGACCTAA
This sequence comes from Sphingomonas sp. ACRSK, assembly GCF_022346685.1. NCBI lineage: Bacteria > Pseudomonadati > Pseudomonadota > Alphaproteobacteria > Sphingomonadales > Sphingomonadaceae > Sphingomonas > Sphingomonas sp. ACRSK. Next base: position 17,480 of record NZ_JAKRNR010000035.1, read on the forward strand.
TGACAGAATATTGCGTGACTTGGCCCTCCGGCTGTGCTTTTCGCACACGCCGGAGGAAGTCATGGCTGCTGACCAGATGCTCAAGTTCGTTGCGCGCCCCCAGGCCTATCCGGCCAAGCGGGAGCCGGAGTTGCGCGCGGAGGACTTTCGCGAGATCGCGGACCGCTATGCGACGCCCACGGCGGAGGCGCAGGCCGGCCGCTGCTCGCAGTGCGGCGTGCCCTATTGCTCGGTCCACTGCCCGCTTCACAACCACATCCCCGACTGGCTGCGCCTGACCGCGGAAGGTCGGCTGCGCGAGGCGTACGAGCTCTCCAACGCCACCTCGACCATGCCCGAGATCTGCGGCCGCATCTGCCCGCAGGACCGGCTGTGCGAGGGCAATTGCGTCATCGAATTCTCCGGCCACGGCGCCGTCACCATCGGCTCGGTGGAGAAGTTCATCACTGACAAGGCCTGGGACGAGGGCTGGGTCGAGCCGGTCGCGGTCGGCCCGGAACGCGGCCAGTCCGTCGGCATCATCGGCGCGGGCCCGGCCGGCCTCTCGGCGGCCGACTGGCTGCGCACCGCGGGCTATGAGGTCCATGTCTACGACCGGCACGATCGCGCCGGCGGCCTCCTCACCTATGGCATTCCGGGCTTCAAGCTCGAGAAGCACGTCGTCACCCGCCGCGTGCAGCGGCTGAAGGACGCCGGCATCGTCTTCCACGAAGGCTTCGAGGTCGGCCGCGACGCCACCATGGAGCAACTGCGCCAGCGCCACGACGCGCTGCTGGTCGCGACCGGCGTCTACAAGCCGCGCGCGATCAAGGCGCCGGGCGTCGCCACCGACGGCGTGGTCGACGCGCTCGACTATCTCACCGCCTCCAACCGCAAGAGCTTCGGCGACGCGGTGCCCGCCTTCGACGGCGGCGCGCTCAATGCGGAGGGCAAGAAGGTCGTCGTGATCGGCGGCGGCGACACCGCGATGGACTGCGTGCGCACCGCCATCCGCCAGGGCGCGACCTCGGTGAAGTGCCTCTACCGCCGCGATCGCGCCAACATGCCCGGATCGCAGCGCGAAGTCGCCAATGCCGAGGAGGAAGGCGCCGAGTTCGTCTGGCTCTCCGCCCCCGCCGCGTTCGAGGGCGAGGGCAAGGTCACGGCCGTCCGCGCAAGCGCCATGCGCCTGGGCGCCCCCGACGCCACCGGCCGCCGCGCACCGGAAGTCGATCCCGGCAGCGAGTTCGTGCTGGAAGCCGACCTCGTCATCAAGGCGCTCGGCTTCGATGCGGAGGACCTGCCCACCCTGTTCGGCAGCCCGGATCTGGGCGTCACCCGCTGGGGCACGCTGCGCGTCGACGGCAAGTCGATGATGACCAGCCTCGACGGCGTGTTCGCCGCCGGCGACATCGTGCGCGGCGCCTCGCTGGTCGTCTGGGCGATCCGCGACGGCCGCGACGTCTCCGAGCACATCCACCGCTACCTGCGGGAGAAGGCCAAGGCCGCAAAGGCGGGCGCCGCCCCCGTGCCCGAGCGCCAGGCGACGATGGTGGCGGCATGATGCGTGCTCCTCTCGCGGCGCTCGTCCTGGCCCTGCCGGCGGCCGCTCTCGCCCAAGCGCCTTCGACCGCCCAGGAGTTCGCCCGACTCTACGTGCCTGCGGACGCGACCGTGGCCGACGCGGAAGCGGCCTTCCGCAAGGAGGCGACCCGTGCCCTCGCCGGCGAACCGCAGTTCACGGCCATGGAAGCCCGCTATCCGCAGCTTCGCGAGGCAGTCCTGAACGCGGGGGCGCGGGTCGTGCGCCAGCAATATGCTTCCGGCCTGCCCACGATCCACAACCGCGTCGCCGCCCTGGTTTCCAAAGGGCTCGCGACGGCCGAGCAGCAAGAGGTGATCGCCTTCCTGCGCTCCGGGACAGGCCAGGCGATGCAGCAGGCGGTCCGCCATAGCGTCGACACGGGCAAGTTAGCCGATGCGGCGCGCGCCAACCCGAAGGCACAGGCGCTCACTCCGGCCGCCGTCATGGGCTCCATGGACGTCGTCGGAGCGATGGGCGCCCTCACGCCGGAACAGGTGCAGGAGGTCGCTACCTTCTCCACCACACCCACGGGCAGGAAGTTCCAGCAGCTCGTGCCGCAGCTCATGGCTGCGATCACCGAAGAAACCAACCGCCTGGTCCAGGATACCGCGCCCAAGGTTCAGCAGGCGATGCTGATGGCGATGCGGTCGCAGGCAGCGCCGGCTCGGAAGGAATAACGACATGAGCACCCCCACCATGCAGTCGGAGCGCGAGCGCCTCGCCCGTGAGGGCATGTACCGCCCCGAGTTCGAGAGCGACGCGTGCGGCGTCGGCCTGGTCGCCGCCACCGACGGCACCAGCTCGCGCCGCGTCGTCCAGTCGGCGATCGATGCCCTGCGCGCCGTCTGGCACCGCGGCGCCGTCGATGCCGACGGCAAGACCGGCGACGGCGCGGGCTTGCACGTCGATCTCCCCACCCGCTTCTTCGAGGATGCGGTGTCGCTCGCCGGCCACCGCATGCGCCCGAACCGGCTCGCGGTCGGCATGATCTTCCTGCCGCGCACCGACCTCGGTGCGCAGGAGACCTGCCGCACGATCGTCGAGAGCGAGATCATCGACGCCGGCTACACCATCTACGGATGGCGCCAGGTGCCGGTCGACGTGTCCGTCATCGGCCTGAAGGCACAGGCCACCCGCCCGGAAATCGAGCAGATCATGATCGCCGGGCCGCTGCCCGACGACGTGGATGCTGCCGAGTTCGAAAAGAACCTCTATCTGGTCCGCCGCCGGATCGAGAAGCGCGTGATCGCAGCGCAGATCAGCGGCTTCTACATCTGCTCGCTGTCGTGCCGGTCGATCATCTACAAGGGGCTGTTCCTCGCGGAGTCCCTCTCGGACTTCTACCCGGACCTGAAGGACGACCGGTTCGAGAGCCGCGTCGCCATCTTCCACCAGCGCTATTCCACCAACACTTTCCCGCAATGGTGGCTGGCCCAGCCGTTCCGCTGCCTCGCCCACAATGGCGAGGTGAACACGATCCGCGGCAACAAGAACTGGATGCTCAGCCACGAGATCAAGATGGCGAGCCTCGCGTTCGGCGAGCGTTCGGAGGACATCAAGCCGGTGATCCCGGCCGGCGCCTCCGACACCGCCGCGCTCGACGCGGTGTTCGAGGCGATCTGCCGCTCCGGCCGCGACGCGCCCACCGCCAAGCTGATGCTGGTGCCCGAAGCCTGGCAGGAGAATGAGGACCTGCCCGCCGGCCACCTCGCCATGTACGAATATCTCGCCTCGGTGATGGAGCCGTGGGACGGGCCGGCCGCGCTGGCGATGACCGATGGCCGCTGGGCGGTCGCGGGCATGGACCGCAATGCGCTCCGCCCGCTGCGCTATACCCAGACCAACGACGGCCTGCTGATCGTCGGCTCCGAAGCCGGCATGGTCGTGGTGCCGGAGGCGACCGTGCTCGCCAAGGGTCGCCTGGGGCCGGGCCAGATGATCGCCGTCGACCTGCACGAAGGCCGCGTCTTCGACGATCGCACGATCAAGGACCAGCTCGCGGCCGAGGCCGACTATGCGTCCATGATCCAGAACTTCCTGACCATCGACGATCTCGCACCCGTCGCCGGCGAGCAGCTGCCGCGCTACGACCGCGCCGAGCTCGCGCGCCGTCAGGTCGCCGCCGGCCAGACGCTGGAGGACATGGAGCTGATCCTCTCGCCGATGGTCGAGGGCGGCAAGGAAGCGATCGGCTCGATGGGCGACGACACGCCGCTCGCCGTCATCTCCGACAAGCCGCGCCTGGTCAGCCAGTTCTTCCGTCAGAACTTCAGCCAAGTGACCAACCCGCCGATCGACCCCTTGCGCGAGCGGCACGTCATGTCGCTGCGCACGCGGTTCGGCAATTTCTCCAACATCCTCGACACCCGCGGCCGCCCCAACGCGGTGCTGGTGCTCGACAGCCCCGTCCTCACCAGCGAGGACTGGCTGCGGCTCAAGCGCTATTTCGGCGCCCAGTCGGCCGAGATCGACTGCACCTTCGAGGCCGGCGACGACCATGAAGTGCTGCGCGCCGCCATCCAGCGCATCCGTCAGGAGGCCGAACAGGCCGTGCGCGAAGGACGCAGCGAGCTGTTCCTGACCGACGAGAATGTCGGCCCCGATCGCGTCGCCATCCCCGGCGTGCTCGCGGCGGCGGCCGTGCACACCCACCTCGTCCGCCGCGGCCTGCGCGCCTATGCGTCGGTCAACGTCCGCACCGCCGAATGCCTCGACACGCATTATTATGCGGTGCTGGTCGGCGTCGGCGCCACCACGGTGAACGCCTATCTGTCCGAGGCCGCGATCGCCGATCGCCACGCCCGCGGCCTGTTCGGCGACATGACCCTCGACCAGTGCCTCGGCCAGCACCGCCATGCGGTCAACGAAGGCCTGCTCAAGATCCTGTCGAAGATGGGCATCGCCGTCATCTCCAGCTATCGCGGCGGCTACAACTTCGAGGCCGTCGGCCTGTCGCGCGCGCTGGTCAACGACCTCTTCCCCGGCATGCCGGCAAAGATCTCGGGCGAGGGCTATCACTCGCTCCACTACAGCGCGATGCTCAAGCACCAGGCGGCGTTCGACCGTGGTGTGGCGACGCTCCCGATCGGCGGCTTCTACCGCCAGCGCGACGGCGGCGAGACCCACGCCTATTCGGCGCAGCTCATGCACCTGCTGCAGTCGGCGGTCGCCCGCGACAGCTTCTCGACCTACATGCAGTTCTCGCGCGGGGTGCGCGACTTGCCGCCGGTCTATCTGCGCGACCTGCTCGAGTTCAACTATCCCGACGAGGGGATCGCGATCGAGAAGGTCGAGGCGATCACCGAGATCCGCAAGCGCTTCGTCACCCCCGGCATGTCGCTGGGCGCGCTCTCGCCCGAGGCGCACAAGACGCTGGCGATCGCGATGAACCGCATCGGCGCCAAGGCGGTGTCGGGCGAGGGCGGCGAGGACAAGGCGCGCTACCAGCCCTACGAGAACGGCGACAACGCCAACTCGACGATCAAGCAGATCGCGTCGGGCCGCTTCGGCGTGACGGCCGAATATCTCAACGCCTGCGACGAGATCGAGATCAAGGTCGCCCAGGGCGCCAAGCCCGGCGAGGGCGGCCAGCTGCCCGGCTTCAAGGTCACCGAGTTCATCGCCAAGCTGCGCCACGCGACGCCCGGCGTCACGCTGATCTCGCCGCCGCCGCACCACGACATCTATTCGATCGAGGATCTCGCGCAGCTCATCTACGACTGCAAGCAGATCAACCCGCGCGCCCGCGTCTGCGTGAAGCTCGTCTCCTCGGCCGGCATCGGCACGGTCGCGGCCGGCGTCGCCAAGGCGCATGCCGACGTCATCCTGGTCTCCGGCCATGTCGGCGGCACCGGCGCCTCTCCGCAGACGTCGATCAAGTACGCCGGCACGCCCTGGGAAATGGGCCTGTCGGAGGTCAACCAGACGCTCACCCTCAACGGCCTGCGCGGGCGCGTGACGCTGCGCACCGACGGCGGGCTCAAGACCGGGCGCGACATCGTCATCGCCGCGATCCTGGGCGCCGAGGAGTTCGGCATCGGCACGCTGTCGCTGGTGGCGATGGGCTGCATCATGGTGCGCCAGTGCCATTCGAACACCTGCCCGGTGGGCGTGTGCGTCCAGGACGAAAAGCTGCGCGCCAAGTTCACCGGCTCGCCCGAGAAGGTCATCAACCTGATGACCTTTATCGCCGAGGAAGTGCGTGAGATCCTGGCCCGCCTCGGCGTCTCCAGCCTCGACGAGGTGATCGGCCGCACCGAGCTGCTCCGCCAGGTCAGCCGCGGCGCCGAGCATCTCGACGACCTCGACCTGAACCCCGTCCTCGCCAAGGTCGACGCGACCGATGCCGAGCGCCGCTTCTCGCTCAACACCTTCCGCAACGAGGTGCCCGACAGCCTCGACGCGCAGATGATCAAGGACGCGGCCGCCGTCTTCTCGCGCGGCGAAAAGATGCAGCTGACCTATTCGGTGCGCAACACGCACCGCGCGGTCGGCACGCGCCTGTCGAGCGAGATCACCCGCACCTTCGGCATGTCGAAGCTATCCGACGGTCACGTCACCATCCGCCTGCGCGGTACCGCCGGCCAGTCGCTCGGCGCGTTCCTGTGCAAGGGCATCACGCTGGAAGTGTTCGGCGACGCCAACGACTATGTCGGAAAGGGCCTGTCCGGCGGCGTCATCGTCGTGCGCCCGATGGTGAGTTCCAGGCTGGTCAGCCAGCACAACACCATCGTCGGCAACACCGTGCTCTATGGCGCGACCTCGGGCCGGCTGTTCGCCGCCGGCCAGGCGGGCGAGCGCTTCGCGGTGCGCAACTCGGGTGCGACCGTCGTGGTCGAGGGCTGCGGCGCGAACGGCTGCGAATACATGACTGGCGGCGTCGCGGTGGTGCTGGGCGACACCGGCACCAACTTCGGCGCGGGCATGACCGGCGGCATGGCCTTCGTCTACGACGCCGACGACCGCTTCCCCCGCCACGCCAACCCGGAGAGCATCGTCTGGCAGCGCCTCGACTCCGCGCATTGGGAGGGCGTGCTGCGCGACCTGGTCGAACAGCACCACCGCGCCACCGACAGCCGCTGGTCCGGCGAGATCCTGGAAGACTGGGCGCGCAGCCGCGGCCGTTTCTGGCAGGTAGTGCCCAAGGAAATGCTCACGCGCCTGTCCCAGCCGCTGTCCGACAGCCCGGCCGAAGCATCGGAGGAAATGGTGGCGGCGGAGTGATCCGATCCCCGGTCCGGCCCCTCGCCGGACCGGGGACTACTCACCCGGCCGACACGAGACGCATACCGCCTCGGACGTCACAGCATGCCGAGGTTGTGCAGCCACTGCTTGACCTGGCCCGGCCATTCCCGCGAGATCGGATCGGCCGTCGGTCGCATGCCGAAGGCATGGCCTCCCTTGGCATAGATCCGCATGTCCACCGGCACGCCCGCATCATTGAGCGCCAGGGCATAGGCCAAAGGCTGCCGGATCGGGTCCATCGGATCGTTCATCGCATGCAGGATCAGCGTCGGCGGTGCCTTGGGACTGATGGTCACCCAGGGCTTGAGCTCGAGACTGTTCCTGCCCTTGCTGTCGTCCAGCATCCGTGCCGTATAGGCGATGATCGCGAAATCGGGCCGGGGCGATTGCTGGTCCGCGGCGTCCGCAAGCGGATAGGTGCGCGCTTCGGTGTTGCTCATGTTCGCCGCCAGATAGGCACCCGCGGAAAAGCCGATCACGCCGATCCTGTGCGGATCGATCCCGTAGGACGCAGCCTGCTGCCGCAGCAGCCCCATCGCGCGCTGCGCGTCCTCCAGGCCCAACAGCACCTTGGGCCGCTGCTGCTTCCCGTTCTCCCTCGGCCACGCTTGCGGCACCCGGTATTTCAGCACGGCACAGGTCATTCCCTGCTGCACCACCCAGTCGCAGATCTCGGTGCCTTCCAGATCGGTCGCGACGACGTGGAATCCGCCCCCGGGCAGGACCAGCATGGCGGTCCCGTTGTTGCGTCCCTTCGGGCGATACAGGGTCATGGTCGGCCGGGTGACATAGCTCGCCCAATGCCATTTGCGCCCTCCCACGAGCCCGGTTCCGTTGCCGGTCCCCTCGGGCCGATCGCCCGAGTCCGGCTTGGCCAGAGGCGTGCTCGCGGGCCAGAGCGGTATCTGAACCCCGCCGGCAGGAGGCTGCCATACGCCCGCCCGCTCGTTCTTCGGGAGGACGACCTCCGCAGGCGGCTTGTCGGTCCCGCCGCTCTGACCGCAGGCCGGGCCGGCGAAGCCGAGCGCGAGGAGAAGGGGCAAGAACCGGATCCGCGACAAACCGTATCTCCTGCTTCGAGGACGCGCCTCGGCGCCAGCAGGAGCAAAGGGTAGCGGCGCGATGCCACCGCGCAACCAGCAGCTTCCCGACCCGCAAGATTCATGGGGACCAAGCCTCACCGCCCTCGCCCTCCCGCACCACCGTGCTCCTGCGCAGGCAGGAGCCCAGGGTTCCGCACGCTACGACGGTTACGCTGCTTGCCCTGAGTCTCCGCCTGTGCGGGCCTCTGCGAAAGGCGCGACAATCGCCCCTAAACCTTCCGTATCCCTGCGCAGGCAGGGATCCAGGGCCAAGCAGAACAAGCACTTGCGGCGCTTTTGGCCCTGGGCTCCCGCCTGCGCGGGAGCACGAAAAAGGGTTTCGCAGAAATCTCGCCTGCGCGGGATACGGACGTGGCCGCAGGGCAGTTCCGTCCGGCTATCTCAGACCCCCGCTTCGCCCAGCAACGCCCGCGCCTCGGCGCCGGTCCACTCCATCGCGCCCTGCACCCGCCACAGCTCCTTCCCCGCGGCATCGTACAGGATCGTCGTCGGCAGGTTGGCGTTCAGCCCCGTCGACAGCCCCAGCTTGGGGTCGGCATAGGCGGCCAGCTTCGTCCAGCCATGCTTGGCCAGAAACGGCGCCGCCGCCTTGCGGCCCTCCAGGTCCTGGCTCACCGCCACCACCTTCAGCTTCCCCTCGCCCGCCAGCGCGTCGAGCGTCGGCATCTCCTGGATGCACGGCGCGCACCAGGTCGCCCACAGGTTCACCAGCACCGGCTTGCCCCGGAATGCCGCCAGGCTCGTGGCCACGCCGTCCGGCCCCTCGAACTGCACGTCGGGCGCCGCCTCGCCCTTGTGGCTGCGATCGGCCGCACCCGCCCTTGCAGGTACCTCGCCGCCGCCGGTCGCAGCGACTTCGGGAACCGTGCCGGCTTCGTCTTGCCCGTCAGGCTGGGGTCGCCTATCGCAAGCGCCGGTCAGCAGCAGCGTTGTGGCAAGGAGAAGCGCGATTACCGAGCGCAAGGCAGGCTCCAATTCGATGTGGGGCGGGCGCTTCGCCGAGGGTCCCTCGGCCGTGATGCGGGAGATAAATGCCTCCATCCCGTTCGACAAGCGAATGTGGCAGCAGGACATCGCCGGATCGCAGGCGCATGCCGCGATGCTGGCCGCCCAGGGCATCCTGACGGCGGAGGACGCGGCTGCGATCCGCACCGGCCTCGACGGCGTCGCCGAGCACTATGCGCGCGAGGGCGTGGCCGAGGACCTCGCGCTCGAGGACATCCACATGCAGACCGAGGCGCGGCTTGCCGAGGCGATCGGCCCGGCCGCCGGCCGCCTCCACACCGCGCGCTCCCGCAACGACCAGGTCGCGACCGATTTCCGCCTGTGGGTGCGCGACGCGATCGACTCTGTCGATGCGGCGCTCGGCAGCCTCCAGGACGCGCTGATCGCGCGCGCCGACGAGCATGCCGAGACGGTGATGCCCGGCTTCACCCATCTCCAGGTCGCCCAGCCGGTGACGCTCGGCCACCATCTGATGGCCTACCACGCCATGGTCGCGCGCGACCGCGGCCGCTTCGCCGATGCGCGCGCGCGCCTCAACCGCTGCCCGCTCGGTGCCGCGGCACTCGCCGGCACCGGCTTCCCGATCGATCGCGAGGCGACCGCGCGCGCGCTCGGCTTCGACGGCCCCACCGACAACTCGCTCGACTCGGTGTCCGACCGCGACTTCGCGATCGAGTACCTCACCGCCGCCGTGCAGGCGTCGCTGCACCTGTCGCGCATGGCCGAGGAATTCGTGCTCTGGGCGTCGCAGCCGTTCGGCTTCGTCTCCCTGTCGGACGCCTGGTCGACCGGCTCCTCGATCATGCCGCAGAAGCGCAATCCCGATGCGGCCGAGCTGGTGCGCGGCCATTCGGGACGCATCCTTGGGCACATGACCGCGCTAATGGTGACGATGAAGGGCCTGCCGCTCGCCTATTCCAAGGACATGCAGGACGACAAGCCGCCGGTGTTCGAGGCGACCGACCTGCTCGCGTTGTCGATCGCGGCGATGACCGGCATGGTCGAGAGCGCGACCTTCCGCCCGCAGCGCATGCGCGCGGCGCTGGAGGCCGGCTTCCCGACCGCGACCGATCTCGCCGACTGGCTGGTGCGCGAGGCGGGGCTCCCGTTCCGCGAGGCGCACCATGTCACCGGCCGAACGGTCAAGCTCGCCGAGGAGCGCGGCGTCGCGCTCGACGCGCTGCCGCTCGCCGATCTCCAGGCGATCGACCCGCGCATCACCGACAGCGTCTATGACGTGCTGACGGTGGATGCTTCGGTGCGCAGTCGCACCAGCTTCGGCGGCACCGCCCCGGATCGCGTGCGCGCCGCCGTCGCCGCCGCCCGCGCCGCTCGAGCCAAGGAAGCCGCATGACCCGTCGCCCGCTGCTGCTCGCCGCCGTTGCCCTTGCGCTCGCCGGCTGCGGCGCGCGCCGCGACCTGCGGCCTGCCGAGGGCGAGGCGCTGCCGCCGCCGCCCTATGGCGCGACCGCCACGCCCACGCCCGGCGACCTGCTGACGCCCACCACGCAGCAGCGCCCCACCCGCAGCGACGAGCTGCTGCGCGAGTCGACGGAACGCCAGGACGATCCGTTCGATATCCCGCCCCGCAACTGAGCCCCTGAACCCATGGACAATTTCCAGCTGCGCGACGGCGCGCTCCATGCCGAGGACGTGCCGCTGGCGGCGATCGCCGACGCGGTCGGCACCCCCGTCTACGTCTATTCGACCGCGACCCTCGCCCGCCATGTCGCCGTGTTCCGCGAAGCGCTGGCCGGTCTCGACAACCCGCTGATCGCCTTTGCGGTCAAGGCCAACCCCAATGGCGCGGTGCTCGCGACCCTCGCCCGCGCCGGCCTCGGCGCCGACGTCGTCTCGGGCGGTGAGCTCGCGCGCGCGCTCCATGCCGGGGTGCGCCCGCAGGACATCGTCTTCTCCGGCGTCGGCAAGACGGCGGAGGAAATGGCGCAGGCGCTCGACGCCGGCATCGGCCAGTTCAACGTCGAGTCCGAGCCGGAACTCGACATGCTCTCCGCCGTTGCGACCGCCCGCGGCGTCACCGCGCCGGTCGCGATCCGCGTCAACCCGGACGTGCTCGCCGGCACGCATTCGAAGATCTCGACCGGTGGCGCCGACAACAAGTTCGGTATCCCCTATGATCGCGCGCTCGACGCCTTCGCCCATGTCGCGGCGCTGCCGGGGCTGGAGGTGCGCGGCGTCGCCGTCCACATCGGCAGCCAGCTGACCGACCTCGGCCCGCTGGAGGCAGCCTTCGGCCGCGTCGGCGCGCTGATCGCCGAGCTGCGCGCGGCCGGCCACAGCATCACCACCGCCGATCTCGGCGGTGGCTTGGGCGTCCCCTACGATCCCGCCAAGCCCGCGCCCCCCTCCCCCTGTCTC
>NZ_JAKRNR010000036.1:0-26818 GCF_022346685.1 Sphingomonas sp. ACRSK
CTCGGCCTCCTTCAGGATGCCGATGATCTGCTCTTCCGTAAACTGCTTCCGCTTCATTCCGTCCGTCCCTTCAAGGGCCGGTCTCTAGTTCCAGGTGGATGAAGAAACGGGGGTCACGTCACCTGCCCTATCGATTCGACACCGTGACCATGCCACGTCGACCGCGGAAGAAGACCCCACCATCGGCTCCGCTGGTTCCGCGCCCCCCGCGCAAGCCTCACCCGGGCGCCTCGTGGCGGCGGAGCAACGGTCGCCCCCGCTTTACCCGGCGCACGTTGGGCCGGATTCTTCGTAAGCGCGATGATCTCTGATCAGGGAACGGGGGGCGGCGGGAGCCGCCCCCACCCTCAACGCCGTGTGCGCCTTTAAACATCGACGTGATCAGCAGATCTCAGTGCCGAGGCGTGTTTGCAGGGGGTCACAAGGCAGCGTGATCACCGACGCCTATGGCGCCCGCCTGCGCACATGGGAGCGCCGCAACCGAGAGCGTGGAGAACCGTGCGATGAGCAAAGGCTAATGGCTGCCTGGGCACGCTACTTCGACATGCACCCCGACCTTGGATACACCACCAGCATCATCCACCAGCGCCGGCACACGCTGACAGCCTGGTCCACCTGCTAACCCTCAACTTTCGCGGGCGTTGCGCCGGTGGTGTCGACGCCTGCTTCCAGGTGAGGACCGGTAGTCGCTATGTCGGGCAACCGTCGTCGGCTGCTGAAACCTATCGCAACATCCCGTCTGCCGAAGCCGAAGATCAGTATCATGCTGCCGGGGGCAGCATCGATATGGCAGCGTGACTCACAAGCCAACGCCTGCAGCAGACCCGGCGCGGTTCGCTTTGTCCAAAATAGCTGTTCGGCCGATGAACAGGGCGAGCACCACGCGTGGCTTTGGCGTGCCGAGGGCTGACAACTGCGTCTCTGAGAAGCGACGGCAATTATTGCGTCCTGAGCGAGGTTCCGCCGTGCTGCCTGCTCTGTGACACGGACGGTGTGGCGCTCGGCGTAGCTTGCTGCGAGCTCCCCTCGACACCTTCTCGAGGAAGGTCGCGGGTTGAAAGGGCAGTCACGGGTTTCGCGGCCGCCTTCGATGCAGGCAGTCCGCGACTTGCCTTGACGACTGGACCTTGCTCCTCGTGAGCGGGTTTTGGCTTGGACGTGCCCACCCGAATGGTGATCGCGGCGCCGACGATGCCCAGAATAGCAACGGCGGCAAATAGGAGCCTGAAGGAGCGCCCAAAGGTCCAGGGCGTCGTCATGGTCGTCCAGCTGGCGTTGTTGGGCAACCTCCGTTCGGCCGTCGTCACGGCCGCCGCCCGAGGGAGCCCAGACTCGAGCGCTACCATGGCGTCCTCGGCGTTCTTCACGAGCTGTCCGCCACGCTGATCCAGCCGCCAAAAAACGAGGGATAGCGCCGCCGCTCCAAGGCCCGCTGCTGCTCCGAGCGGCCACTTCCCCGAACCATCCGCGAGCGTCCACGCCAGACCGGTTAGCGCGAGACCCGCGGATGCGACGAAGAAATTGAACACCGTCATCCGCTGCTCAGCGTGCAGGGCGAAGTAGCGCCAAGCGTGCTCCAGATCACGGCTCTCGTCCTCGGTCATCTCAGCTCCCCCACAGACGGCCTCGTAAACCCGCCTGTGCTTGTGGCAATCGCGGCACGATCCCTAGGCTTATTCCGGTATGTGGCACGAGAAGGTGCCGCGGACCAGCGTCTCGGGCACCTCCTACCTGCAGAGCAGCTCATCGGTGGACGGCATGCGGCCGACCCTGAGGTCGCACTACGCGCGTGGACTCATCTGGCATCCCGAGCCAAGACTCGCATAAGTAACCTAGACCCGCGGGCTGGAGCTTCTATTCTGCACGCGGACAAGGGGCTCGTCGTAAAGGTGCGGTCACCATCGAGACGCGGATTGCGTAGCGTCTATCTCGGCGGGATACGGAGGGTGCGTGCCGTTTAAGAAGCTTGAGGAGCCGGGGCTCGGAGCAACTGAGCCGGAGGCCGTGATGATCGGCCAGTCTTCGCTGCGTCCCTTGATGGGACAGAAGTTCCGCCGCGAGGCTTGGCGGGCCTCGGAGGCTGCTACCGATCGACGCCAAATATGACGGATCCAACTGACCGACGCGGACGTGGCGCAAGGATGCTGCCTGGTGCGCGGGTTCCGCGGGTGTTCAGCCCCACGGCGACGTCTGCCCTGACGCGCATACGCAGCGAGCGTGTCCGCAATCTCGTCCGCGGCGCGCTAGCTCCGGACACGCCAAGGGCATTTCGCGCCACCATGGAGCGTCTCCACCGGGAGTGCGACGCCGCGGACGCGGTAGTGGTGGCCGAGATCTTGAACGGAAGCTTCCTGGCGCGCTACCGCCCGGTCGGCGAGGCATTCCCCACCGACGCCTCGTCCGACGCCGACGCGCCCTATTTCGAGAGCAGCAGCCTCGACGTCGAGCTGGAGGCGCAGCGGCGCCGGCTCGCGCCCGAGAAGGAACGCATCGTCGACGCCGTTGGCCGCCTCTCCGTCCTCAACGAAGCGCTACTCGGGAACAACCACGAGCGGGCCGATCGGGAGATCGGCTCGTTCGTGGAGGATTTCGGTGCGACGCTGACGGTGGCTTGGAAGGCGGCGAGCGCCCGCAGCGCGGGCGACGAGAAGGCAAGGGACTTTGGGCTTCCTGCGCTTGCTCCTTATTGGTCGCCGAAAAGGAGTGTGCTTTCGGCGGCGTTCGAAGACACGACTGATCGCGAAAGGAACTACCTTCAGGCAAGGCGCTCGTTCGTGGGCTTCGCGCGTCGTGCCGCTCTCGACCCAAACGATGCGTCGCTTGTGGTGGACCTGCTGTCACCTCGGCTGACCGATGGCTTCGGCTACGCTCGGCGCCTGCAAGCGTTCGGTCGCCGCGGCGTGGTCGATACAGTCGCGTTCATGTTCCGGCTCAGCCGGATGCTGCGGCGCGACGGCGCCGCTGTCGAGGCGGAACGCGTCCTCGCAGCCCTGCCATCCGAGGTCGTCGAGGAGTGGCACAACTCATTTGGCGACTTGAACCCTTCATCGCTGCAGGACTTCGTGGGACGTGAGGACCAGTTCGCCGATTTGAAATTGTTCGCGCACCTTCCGGCTTGGAGCGAATACGGAAACCTTTACGATCACCGCCTCGCGGTCGAGGAGGCGATTGGCGAGCGCCTCGACGGCATAAAGCCCGCGACGCGGGATCCGTCGGGTTTCGCGGCGCCCCAATCTGACGCGGCCGCGCTGCTTGGGGCCGCTCCGCGCGGGCCGTCGGACGTGGAGGGCGATGGCTTCCATCGCACCGTGGCCCTCGTAGCCTCGGCGTCCGGGGGCACCTTGCTCATCAAGGATGGTGAGGAGCTGGGCAGTCTTCTCGACCGCACGATCGACGTGCCGCACCTACTCTCCGCAGAGGAGATCGAACGCCTCCTCCCGCCGCGGCGTCCGGACGCGCTTTATGAATACTACAGACTTGTGCTCCTGAACGACGCAGACCCGAATTCTACACGCAACCACGCAGTCCGGCGCGCGCTCCAACGAGTGCTGCGGGAAAGGCACGATGGCGATGTTGTCAGCTTCATGCGATCCGTCGACAGCGACCGCGGCCACGTATCCGACCACCTCTACGAGCTGCTCTCCGAGCCGTTCCTAACGTCGCTCTACGAGATTTACGCACACGCCGACGACGTGCTTGAGGCGCAGACCCGCCTGCTCGAGTGGCAGGGTTCACGGCGCAACGACGCCGACGCCATGACGCGGGCACGGTCGCACCGCCTGCTGATCAGGCTCCGCCGCGTCCGAGGGGACATCGAGAGCACGCGCATCTACGTCGATCCGCTCCGGCTTTTCGAGTGGCTGGTCGGCTCACTGTCGGAGGACCTCAAGGCGCTGGCTCCATTTGCCGAGGACATCATCGCGGACGAAGATAGGAGCACTAGTCTCACGGACGCAGTCCGCACCACCGTGCAGCCGAGGGCGAGGCTCCTGCGGCTCATCGACCGAGCCTACCGCGAATTCTGCATGAACAGGGTGCACGGCGCCGCCTCCTTCATCGCTCGCAGGATCAGGCACGGGACGCTCCACGGCCACCTGTCGGTCGAGATTGCCCCGTTAGTCGAACAGGCAGCTGCGGAGTTCGCTGAGAGCGCCCCCGAGTTTGCAGCCTATCTTCGCGGCTGGATGCGCCGCTTCGATGCGGCGGTGCTGGCGATGGCGAGGGACCGGATGCACGTGCGGTCCAAAGAAAAGCCGCGCGGGCTGATTGTCGGAGCTATCGACGATCCCGACAAAAGCCTCGTTGCTAATGCGATTGTGCTTAGGATTGCGACGGCGCTCCGAGA
This sequence comes from Sphingomonas sp. ACRSK, assembly GCF_022346685.1. NCBI lineage: Bacteria > Pseudomonadati > Pseudomonadota > Alphaproteobacteria > Sphingomonadales > Sphingomonadaceae > Sphingomonas > Sphingomonas sp. ACRSK. The sequence goes on from NZ_JAKRNR010000036.1 coordinate 4,346, forward strand.
GAGTTCCCAGGTCGTCACGCCAATAGCGATCATCCTCGACGATTGCTGGCTACTCTTTGAGGTGGACCTCAGACGCTCTCGCGAAGCGTTCGAAAAGCTTCGCGCCGACTTCGTGATTGACGTGGGCCAGCGCTTCGCGACCGGACGGCCTGAGGTCGACGCGAGGATGAGCCAGACCATCCTTGAGCTGAACGGCGTGGTCAACCAGCGCTTCGAGACCGCCAAGTCTTGGCTGACCAGGCCAACCAACTTTAGTCCAAGCGCCAGCATGAGCCTTCTCGTCAATGCCGTGATTGACGAGGTCTCGCATCGGCATCAGCTGCGGCCTCCAATCATCGACATCCCGGAAGACGCGGACATCGACCTGATCGGACACCGCTTCCACTTAGTCTACGACGCTCTCTTCGTTCTCGTCGTCAACGCGGCGAAATATAGTCGGCGCGGCACGCGCACGAGGATCGCGGCGCGGCGCGAGGATGAGGACGACCGGTACATTGGGCTCGTGATCGAGATCGCCTCATCAATTGATCCCTCCGAGGCTGACGAGCGCTTCCGACGAATCGAGGAGGAGATGATCGCGGACGTGGATAACGCGATGGACATCGACGAGCAGAGCGGGCTGCGAAAGGTCCGGTGCATCGTGGAGGAAATCGACGAGGTGATCGGTTTCGACTGGCGCCGGAATGGTGACGGCGTCGTTTTCGCCCTGACTATGCGCTATCTGCGCTCGTGACCGGCTCGACATCGGCGGCGCCCGGGCCGCGCGCTGTTCTTCTGATTGAGGACGACGCCTTCAAGCAGAAGGAGCTAGAGGGCGCACTGCTCGAGATGATGCCCGACGCGGAGTTCCGCGTGGGGCGATCCGTGCGTCAGGCATTGTCATTCCTCGCCGAGAGGACCTACGATTTGATTGTCCTCGACATGGCGCTGCCCAGCCACGAAGTCCGACCCGCGGCGGCTCAGCCGATGTCGCAGCCGTCCGGCGGCGTGGAGCTGCTCCTTGAGCTGTCTTACGAGGAGCGCGGAGATCCTGTCATTATCGTGACTCAGCACCCCGAAATAGAGTTCGATGGTCGCCTCTACGCGCTAGGACAGTTTGCCCGCGCCTTCGGCAAGAAGGCTTCCGCAAACCTGCGTGGAGTAATCTACTTCAACGTGCTCGACGGCGGCTGGCGCGCCGAGCTGCAGCGGCTCGTCCGATGAGACGTGTCCGAGTGCTCGTCGTGGAAGATGAGACGGACAAGCGGGATGCCGTTCGGGAGGAGATCCGGGCTTTTTTCGAGGGAGGCGTCGAGATCGAGGAGTGCGCCACCTTTGGACAGGCGGCGCGGAGCCTGTCGAGGTCACAATTCGATCTCGTCGTCACCGACCTCCTCCTCCCGCGTCTGGATGGGCAGGCGCCGATTGACGTGTCGGAGGAGCTGATCGAGCAGTTCGCCGAGAGCGAGCTGAACCGATCGGCAACGGTGGTCGCCGTGTCAAGGTTCGAGGAGGTCGTGGCCCAGCGGCGCGGCGCCTTCACGAGGGCGGGAATACTGCTCATCGGGTACTCGAAAGACGACGCTTGGCGTTCGTGCCTGCGCGTCTGCATGCAGCGCGTGGCTAGCAGGACAGTCTACGACTTCGTCATAGTCTGCGCCCTGGAGCTAGAGCGCACTGCCTTTGAGGCAGTCTCAAGGGAGGACTTTACTGTCGGCGGCTACGTCAGGTTTGCAGGCCTCGACGGCAGGGAGGTGTCGCTCGGCGGCCTCGAAGGCATCTGCGTCCTTCAGCCTCAGATGGGACTGGTCGATGCCGGTATCATCGCCAGCCGCGCGCTGAGCGTGTTCTCCCCGAGGCTGATCTGCATGACCGGCGTGTGTGGCGGCTTCGCGGCACGGGCGCCGATCGGTACGTTAGTTGTATCGGACTTCACTTGGGAGCACCAAGCAGGCAAGCAGCTTCCCAATAGCTTTGAGATCCGAAGCTATCAGGAGAGCATGGGCAACGAGACGCGCATCGTCTTAAGTCAGCTCATTGAGGAGGACCGGTGCCTGCTGCGGCTCGCCTCCAAGCGGCATGAGGTAGCGGTTCCGTCTGTCGAAGCCGTTCTCGGACCCTCGGTGAGCGGCTCTGCGGTGATTGCGTCTGAAAAATACGCCGCTCGGATCGCTGAGCAGCACGGCAAGGTGGCTGCAGTCGACATGGAGGTCTTCGGCATCTATCGCGCGGCCGCCCTGCACGGCTCTCCGGTGGTTTGCTTCGCTGCCAAGACGGTTGTAGACCATGCCGACGAGGCGAAGGGCGCGACGCCGCAGCAGCCCGGCGCAATCCTATCCGCCCGATTTGCGGTGGAGGCCATCCGCCGCCTCTTGCCAGAGGGCTGACGTCCATGCCGGACAGTGGGGAGCCGACCGGCCCTACGCTCCCCCGTTCGGTACCTCCCGCGCCTCATCTCCTTCGATGTTTCGGCCGCGGCGGGCGCCGCCGCCTAGCACCACCTTTGCAGCAGATATGGATGAGAGGCCGATCGTGGGGGGACAGGCAGCACCCTTCGACCGTCCGCCTCTGGGTCTTTGTGGCGGAGGCTGTTGGCTGAACGACGGTCCGCGTTGCTCAGATCGCCCGGCAAAAGCTGAACCTACGACCGGTTCCGGAAGCTTCTAACGTGCCGTAAACGTCGGCTTCAGGTTCTGAGAAGCGCTGAGCTGCTCACATACGTGATCAAAGTCGCCGCCAGCCCCTCCCCGCACCGTAAGCGTGGTCTACGGGCCGCCTTGCCTATTCGGCCGTAGCGGGGATGCTTGTCGTCTTTGACGAGGACGCGGACGGTGCGGGAAGTTTTCGGGTCTGAGACTGGTCATACGAGCGCTCGTATGACTGGTCGCGTAGAGGTGGTTGGCCGGGTGTCGGGCCGGCGGAGCTGGTCGGACGCGGAGAAGCTGGAGATACTGGCCGAGGCGTTCCGGCCGGGCGTGCGGGTCCGTGATGTCATCGCGCGGCGCGAGGTGTCGAGCGGCCTGATCTACACGTGGCGCAAGCAGGCGCGATTGGGCAAGCTGAGCGGGGTCGCGCCCGCGCTGCCGACCTTCGCCGAGGTGCGTGTGGCCGAGGTCGCCGCTCCTGTGCCACAGCCGGCGACGTCCGCGCCGGGCCTCATCTGCATCGAGTTGCCGGGCGGCGTGCGGGTGAGCGTGGACGGCGCGGTGGATGCCGGCGCCCTGGCGCGGGTGCTGTCGGTGCTGAGGTGAGCCCGGCGCCGTTGCCGACGCGGGTGTTCCTGGCCTGCGGCGTGACCGACATGCGCAAGGGGTTCGACGGGCTGGCGGTGCTGGTCCAGCAGGTGCTGACGGAGAACCCGCATTCCGGTGCGCTGTTCGCATTCCGCGGCAAGCGCGGCCATCTGGTCAAGCTGCTGTGGTTCGACGGCCAGGGTTTGTGCCTGTTCTCCAAGCGGCTCGACCGCGGCCGCTTCGTCTGGCCGGTGACGGCCACGGGCACGGTGACACTGACGCCGGCGCAGCTGTCGATGCTGCTGGAGCGCATCGACTGGCGCCGGCCCGAGCGCACGTTCGTGCCGGCGCTGGCGGGCTGAAAACGGCGGTTTTGCATGAGTTCTGCTCGCCCGAGAGAGTGCGATCTGCTATGAATTCTGCGTGTCGGAAGCGCCCGTTTCCCCTGCTGATGCGACCGCGCGGATCGCCGCGCTGGAGGCTTCGCTCGCCCGGGCCAATGCCGCGCTCGCCGCCCGCGACCTGCTCATCGACACGTTGCGCGGGCAGATCGCCCGGTTGCGGCGGATGCAGTTCGGCGCCTCGTCGGAGAAGCTCGGTCGCGAGATCGAGCAGCTCGAACTGGCGCTGGAAGAGCTGGAAACGGAGCGGGATGTTTCCGCAGTTGAGACCGCCGCGCCCGACATGATGCCCCGACCGGCGCCGGTCCGCAGCCTGCCCGGTCACCTGCCGCGTGAGGAGATCATCCACGAGCCCGCGTCCGGCGTCTGCACCTGCCCGGACTGCGGCGGTGCGCTGCGCCGGCTGGGCATGGACGCGCACGAGATGCTCGACATCGTGCCGGTGCGCTGGCGGGTCGTGCGCAACGTCCGTCCCAAATACAGCTGCCGGGCCTGCGAGAAAATCGTCCAGGCACCCGCGCCGGTCAGCGCCGTGGCGCGGGGCAAGGCGACCTTCGCGACGCTGGCGCACGTCGTCGTCGCCAAGTTCGACCACCACCTGCCGCTGTACCGCCAGGCCGAGATGATGGCTGCGCAGGGTCTCGACATCGACCGCTCGACGCTCGCGGGCTGGAGTGGGCAAGCCGCAGCGCTGCTCGACCCGGTGGTCAGCCGCATCCGCGATGCGGTGCTCAAGGCCGACAAGATCCACGCCGATGACACGCCGGTGCCGGTGCTCGATCCCGGCCGGAGCAAGACTGCGACCGGGCGACTATGGGTTTACGCAACCGACGACCGGGCGTCGGGCAGCACGGCGCTGCGCGCGACATGGTATCGCTTCACGCCCGACCGCACCGCTGCACACCCGCTGTCGCATCTCGCCGGCTTCCGCGGCTTTCTCCAGGCTGACGCCTATGCCGGGTATGACGGCCTTTACCGGGGCGGCGCGACCGAGGTGGCGTGCTGGGCCCACTTCCGTCGCAAGGTGTTCGACCTGCACGAGCGTGTCCCCACGCCGCTGAGCACCGACATCCTCGAATAAATCGGCGCGCTCTATGCCGTCGAGGCCGAGGTCCGCGGCCAGCCGCCGGATGCACGCCATCATGCCCGGCAGGAACGAAGCAGACCGCTGGTCGACGCCTTGCGCGAGGTGCTCGACGCCGGCTTACGCCGCCTGTCGCCTAAGTCCGACATGGCCAAGGCCATCGCCTATGGCACCAGGCGCTGGCCGGCGCTGTCCCGCTTCCTCGAAGACGGACGGTTGGAGATCGATAACAACATCGCCGAACGCGCGCTGCGCGGCATCGCTGTCGGTCGCCGCAACTGGTTGTTCGCCGGCTCAAAAGCAGGCGGTGAACGAGCTGCCGCGATCTACACCGTCATCCAGACCTGCAAGGCCAACGGCGTCGACCCGCAAGCCTATATCGCCGACGTCATCGCCAAGGTCGCCGACGACTGGCCCGCAAGCCGATGGGATGAGCTCATGCCGTGGAACTGGTCTCGCGAACCTGTCAGATTGGCGGCATGACTGCCGAAACCGTCGCTCGCCTGCATATCGTCCTCAACGACATCGACCCCGCCATCTGGCGCCGGGTCGACATGCCGGTCACCGCCAGCCTCAAGATGCTCCACGACGTCGTCCAGGCTGCGATGGGCTGGGAGCACTATCATCTCTGGCACTTCGAGGCCGGCGACCGACGCTACGGCGTGCCGGACCCGATGTGGCCCGACAGCGGCATGGCCGCCGCCAAGAACGTGAAGCTCGCCGCCCTCGTCGACCGGGGCGTGCGAGAACTCGCCTACACCTACGACATGGGCGACGACTGGCGGCACACCATCACCATCGAAACGGTTGGTCCAGGCGAGCCGGACGTCAAATACCCACGCTTCGTCGCCGGCGAACGGCGCTGCCCGCCCGAGGATGTCGGTGGCTTGCCCGGATACGAGATGTTCCTGAAGGCCATGGCCGACCCCACCCATGAGGAACACGACCGCCTGCGCGACTGGTATGGCGGCCCTTATAACCCCGACGACATCGACGAACGCTTCACCAGGCGCGCGGTCGCCGCCATCGCCATCCGCCGTCATGCCGGCAAGGTCGCCTACCAGAAGAGCAGGCCGAAATAGCAAGGCGGTCTACCCGCCACGCTTACCCCGCACCCATGACAAATTTGCGCAATCATCATGGCGCGGAACCGCGAGGATTGACCGCTTCTGCCGACAGCTTCGTGGCGGGAACGACCCACAATCGGTCGTTCACGCCAGCTCCGCCGCTACCCGGAAGCGGACACTTGTTCAGGCAGAATACTACGGCCGTGACTGGGCCGTTAGCGGATTGGCAGCTTCCGGCCGACAGGTTGCGCGAAGCGGACACTGGCGTTGCTCGCGAGTCGAGTCGCTAAGACCCGGTTGCGGCCATTCACACTGGCTCGTGTGCTCCTCGAAAGCAGACGTCGATTCAGCTGCTACTTTTCTTATCCTAGTGAACGGAAGTTCTAAGCTGAGACATCAGCAACCAAATCGTCTTTTCGAGGAATGTGACAGTGGATAAAATGGCTTCGACCCAGCATGATTCTTTTCAGCGAGAACGGACGTCCGCTTGTCAGCCTTAACCAACCAGTTTTTGGATTGGCCCCTTTCAGAATTGTCAATCGTCAATTTAATCGACGGTAAATGGTTGGCGCAAAACAGCCCTCTGCGGTCCCACAAAATCTCGACGTCACCTCATTGAGATACGTAGAGTTGAATGACGAGATGGCGTAACTGCATCTGAAAGCTGGTCGCTCAAAAAACTTGTATCAATTGTCTTTAATTCGCCGCCATCATGCGGCGATAACGCTCTGCGTCCCAGTCGAGCAACTCCGCGACATCGTGGTTATTAAGCACGTTGATCACATCGTCAGCAGTTATCCGCGCCAGCACATCGGCGAGACATCGCAGCATCGCATCGGCACCGTGAGGCGCGCACGAACTGACCGCGACGCCTCGTCCGCGAATTAGCAGCCACGTTGGTCGCGGGTCTTTCTCGCTTGCGTTCGCGGTATAGCGTCGAAACTGTGTAATGTCGTCAATTATGAGCGGCCTACCCAGGAAGACGACGTGGTCAGGATATAAGGCGCCCCGCTCCGCCAGAGCCGTGCTGACGGGATCAGTAGCGACGGCGTGAGCAATCGGATCGGTCGGAGGGCGATAGCCGGGCGCGTCGATGTCAAATGTGACGGCGTGCGTTGGCCGCGCAGGCAACCGCAACCGTTCGACAACGTCTCGCAGCAGAGCATGTGCCGCGGCCACGTCGGCGGCGGCAACGACGAGGCCGTGGTTGGCCAAGATTAGAATGTCGACCGGCGAATGCCGCGTCGCCGTAACGACCGCATCGGTCAGCGGCTGGCCGGGCCGACGATACGGGACGAAAGCCCATCGCACTCCACCCAATCGTTCCGCCAGCCGCGCTTCCGCATCCGCCTGCACCGCGAAGGCTATCGCATCGACACTGTGGACATGCGCCACGACGGTCTGAGGCAGGGCGGCATGCATGGATGTCTCAATCGATGGGCGGAGATCGCTTTTGAGCATGTCTTCGGCAACGAAGCCCCCGCCGGGTTGCGGATGCAAGGCGACGGGGACCATGATCTGATCGTTAAGGGCATCGGCAAGCCACGTTCCCGACGCCTTGATCCACATCGTCGACTCCGACTTGATGGAGACGTTGCCACCGGCACCCTGAACCAGCGTCGTGTCGGCACCGATTTCGACGGCGAAGCGGCGCAGCGCTTGTAGGTCGTGCGCTAGCCTTGCTTCGGTCGTCATCAGTGTCCTCCGTCTGGCCAGATCCATGTCGTTGTGAGCGTACTACATCATGCATTGACGCAATGCGATCATTTGTTCTATCGATCTACACGGCGGGTCGTGGCTCGCCCATGTCGCGGGGGAGGGAGGCAGGTGAACGATTCGGTACGACACGAGCGCATTCTCGAACTGCTCCGTGAATCTCCGTTCGCTTCCGCTCGCAATCTTTCGGAACGACTGTCGGTATCGGTCGCCACCGTCCGCCGCGACATTGACAAGCTCGACGAACAGGGCCGTGCCCGCAAGGTCTACGGCGGGATTTCCGCGATCGACGGTGCGATCGCGCACGGCGTGTTCGCTCGGACCTATGTCGAGAGCAGCGATATCGCGATCGCGGCGAAGGAAGCTATCGCCGCCGAGGCGGCTACGATGGTGCAAGAGGGCGACGCGGTGATCGTCCATGGCGGTTCGACCTGCTTCCGGCTGGGCGAGCGGATCGCGCGGCGCACCATCCGCCTGTGCACCAATTCGATGCCGCTGGCCGCGATGCTGGGCGAAAGCGGCACCTGCGCGCTGACTGTCGCCGGGGGCGAGCTCCACCGCGAGCCGCGGATCCTCCACGGCGCCCCGGCCGCACCCTTCTACGCGTCGAAATTCTTCCTGAGCGCGCAAGGGGTCAGCGAGCGCGGGCTGCTCGAATCGCATCCCTTGCTGGTCGACGCCGCCGGCCGGTTCGCCGAGAGCGCCGATCGCATCGTCGCGCTGATCGACAGTTCGAAATTCGCGGTCGGTGCGCGGCAATTGTCGCTGCCCTGGTCGCGGATCGATACGCTCATCACCGACGACGGGTTGGCCGACGAACATCGCGAGATGGTCGAGGGCAAGGGCGTTGACATCCGCATCGTTCGAACGAGGGCCGGCGAGGCGTGAGCATCGCCGTCCTCGATTTCGGCAAGACCAATGCGAAGCTGCTCGTGGTCACCCGGGACGGCGCGGTCGCTTTCGAACGCCGAGCGCGACCGATGTGGCACCTCGTGGACGGCTTGCACGTGCTCGACGACGCCGCGCTCGGCGCCTGGGCGATGGAGGCGCTGGACGCGGCCGAGATCGCGTCCCCGGGCACGATCGACGGGGTGATGGTCTCGACCCACGGCTGCACCTTCGCGCTGACGGACGAGACGGGGCTGGTCCGCCCGATCCTCGACTACGAACAGGAATTGCCCGGCGACCTCGCCGAGGCGGTCGACGCCGCGCTGCCGCCCTATGCCGAGACGTTCGCCCCGCCGCGTCCGCAGGGGTTCAACTATGGCCGGCATCTGCTGTGGCTCCAGCGGCTCCAGCCCGACGCGGTCGATCGCGCCACAGCGATCCTCGGCTATCCACAATATTGGAGCTGGCGGCTCGGCGGGCGGCAGGTGGCCGAGCCCACCTATATGGGCTGCCATTCGCATATCTGGGCGCCGGCGCGGGGCGACTTCGCCTCGATCGTCGATGGCGAAGGCTGGCGCGGCAAGATGCCGGCTTTCGCACGCGCGGGCGAGATCATCGGCAGCGTCACGCTCGGCGGGCGATCGGTCGCGGTCCACAACGGCGTCCACGACAGTAACGCCGCGCTCGCGGCCTATCGGTCGCTCGGGCTCGATCGGTTCACCCTAATCTCGACCGGGACCTGGGTGATCGTGTTCAATCCCGATTGCCCGCTGGACGCGCTCAGCCTCGCCGACGACATGTATTGCAACGTCGACGTCGACGGTCGCGCGGTGCCGACGATCGGCTTCATGGGCGGGCGTGAGTTCGATGCGATCGCGGGCGCGACCGATCGCCCGGTCGACCGAGCCGCGATCCAGCGGGCGATCGATGCCGGGCACGTCGCCCTGCCCGCCTTCGCCGCGGCGGGGCCGTTCGGCGGGCGGCCCGGCAAGGTCACTCCCCAAGATGCCGACCCGGCTACGCGCGCGGCGATCGCGATGCTCTACATCGCGCTAATGACTGACTATTGCCTCGACACGATCCGGTCGGACACGCCGATCGTCATCGACGGCGGGCTGACTACCGGCGGAGTCCTAGCCGAGCTGATCGCGCAGCTGCGCCCGGCCCAGCCGGTATCGGAAGGCGCGATCCGTGAAGGGAGCGCGGCGGGGGCCGCGGTGCTCGCCTTCGCCGCCCACGGCACGACGATGGCCCTGCCGCCGCCGGTACCCGTTGCGGCGAGCGCCTATCCCGGGCTCAACGCCTATCGCCGGGCGTGGCGCGACGCCCTCCTCTCGCTCGGGCAGGACGCGGCGTGACCCCGCCGCGGTTGATCGCCGGACTGCGCGACGTCGCCTCGGACCATGACGCGTTCTTGGTCGACCAGTTCGGCGTTCTCCACGACGGCACCGCCCCCTACCCCGGCGCCGTCGATACGCTGCTGGCGCTGCGCGACGCGGGGAAGCTGGTGATAGTCCTTTCCAACTCGGGCAAGCGCGCCGCGCAGAACGCCACACGGCTCGAGCGGCTGGGTTTTCCGAGCGACGCATGGACGCAGGTGCTGACGTCGGGTGAGGTCGCCTGGTCGATCCTGGCAGAGGCGCCGCAGTCGCGCAGACGCTGCCTGCTGCTCGCGCGCGACGGCGATCGCTCGGCGATCGGCGGCCTGCCGATCGACCTCGCCGACGGCGGCGGCGATTGCGACGTCGTGCTGATCGCCGCGAGCGAAGGCGATCGCTGGTCGCTCGCGGATTACGAGGTGCTGCTGGCCCCCGCGGCGGCACGCAGGGTGCCGGCCTATTGCACCAACCCCGATCGCCACATGTTGACCCCGGTCGGGCTTCGCTTCGGGGCGGGGCAGGTCGCCGAACTCTACGAGCGGCTGGGCGGCATGGTTAGCTGGATCGGCAAGCCCTATCCCGAAATCTACGCCGCCGCGCGGCGGTTGCTCGGCGACGTGGCGCCGGCACGCATCCTGTGCGTCGGCGACAGCGTCGAGCACGATGTCGCCGGTGCGGCGGGCGCGGGGCTCGCGAGTTGCCTGGTCCGCTCGGGCATCCATGTCGACGCCGACGATACCGCGCTCGCCGCGCTGTACGACGCCACCGGCGCGACACCCCAATTTCTCGCTCCCGCTTTCCGGTGGTGAGCGTCACGACAGGATGAGGAGACGGAGATGACAGGCATATCGCTTGACGGAAAGATCGCGGCGATCACCGGCGGCGCGTCGGGGATCGGGCTAGAGGCGGCGCAGGCGCTGGTCGAGGCGGGCGCGATCGTCCATCTGTTCGACCGCGACGAGGAAGCGCTCAAGACCGCCTGCGACGAGATCGGCGCGACGCCGGTTGCGGTCGACCTGTTCGACTATGCCGCCGTCGACGCCGCCGTCGCCGACATCGTCGCGCGTCACGGCCGGTTCGACATCCTCTACGCCAACGCCGGCGCCTATGTCGGCGGCAAGGTTTGGGAGGGCGACGCGTCCAACTGGGACATGATGCTCAACCTCAACATCAACGCGACCTTCCGGTCGGTCCGCGCGGTGCTGCCGGCGATGATGGCGCAGGGATCAGGCGACGTCATCTTGACGAGCTCGATCGCCGGCGCGGTCCCGGTCGTGGCCGAGCCCATCTACACGGCGTCGAAACACGCGGTGCAGGCGTTCGTGCATACCGTACGCCGCCAGGTCGCGCCGTCTGGCGTCCGCGTCGCAGCCGTGCTGCCGGGTCCGGTCCACACGCCCTTGCTGAAGGACTGGGACCCCGAGCGGCTCCGCAAGGAGATTGACGCCGGTGCGCTGATGGAACCGCGCGACGTCGCCGAAGCGGTGCTGTTCATGCTGACGCGGCGCAAGGGCGTGATCGTCCGCGACCTCGTCATTCTGCCGCACAGCTTCGATATCTGAAGCAGCGCAAGTGCGCCGTCAGACAGTGCGCTTGCGGCCGCCTTTCTCCTGCGTTGGCATCGCCTGATCAGCGCCAGGGATCGCCGGCAGCGGCAGCGTCTTGGCCGAGCGGCGCGCGAGGTGAAGCAGCCCGCTGGTGCTCGGCAACACCGGCGGCGGCGCCGGACGCTGGCCGAAACGGAACGCCGCGGTCAGGTCGCCGAAGGTCCGCCGCCGCCAGTCGGAGATGTTCGGCTCGCGCACGCCGGTCACCTGCTCGAGCAGCTGCAGCACCGAGGTGTGATCGAACGGCTGGCTGCAGACCCAGCCGCCCGCGGTCCACGGCGACACGATGATGCACGGCACGCGGAAGCCCCCGCCGACGGGCACGCCGCCGACAAACTCGCCCGCCGTGCCCGGCGGCGGCACCGGCGGCGCGACGTGATCGAACAGACCGTCGTTCTCGTCATAGTTGAGGATGAACGCGGTCTTTGCCCAGACGTCGGGATTTGCCGCGATCGCGTCGAGCTTGCTAGCAATGAATTCGGCACCCGCCGCCGGCATCGAATTGGCGGGATGCTCTGATCCCTCGTTCGTCGGGTGTAGCCACGTCACAGTCGCGAGCTTGTCGTGCAGCGCGTCATATTCGAACTCGCCGTCGGTCGCCGAAGGCATCCCCTTGACGCGCAGCGGCGATCCCGGGGCTGCGTTCATGAAGTTGCGGAACACGCGCAGCACGTTGAACCCAGTGCCGTTGTCGGCGCCCTGATAGACTTTCCAGTTGACGCCGGCCGCTTCGAGCCGCTCGGCATAGGTTGTCCAGGTCAGCCCCTCCGCGGGCGTCTTCTGCGAGATCTGCGGCTCGCCGTGGCGACCGTCGGCGTCAATCGTCCCGCTCAACCAGTAGAAGCGGTTGGGCCGGGTCGAGCCGAGCACCGAGCAGTGATAGCCGTCGCAGATCGTGAATGCCTCGGCGAGCGCATAGTGGAACGGGATGTCCTCGCGCCGGAAATAGCCCATCGTATAGGGGCCCTCGGCGCCATCGGCGGCGCGGTGGGCAGGCAGCCAATTGTCCATCCGCCCGCCGTTCCAGGCGTCATGCTGCACCTTCCAACTATGTCCGGTCGACGGCAGCGCCTGCGCGCTGGTCGAAAAGGTGTCGAGGTGGAACGGCAGCGTATAGCCGAGCGGGTTCTGCGGATCGGGCTGGTGGAACACGCTGCGCCCACCCGGCAGGGTCATCGCGCGCGGATCACCGAATCCGCGCACGCCGGACATCGCGCCGAAATAATGATCGAACGAGCGGTTCTCGAGCATCAGCATGACGACATGCTTGATGTCCTTGAGCGAGCCGGCGCGTCGCGGGCCCTGCGCCATCAACCGCTGGACGTTGGGCGGCATCAGGCCCGCGGCCGCGGACAGCGCGGCGGCCTGGGTCGCCCCTTGGAGCAGGCGGCGGCGGGTGACGATCACGACGGCCTCCTAATGATCAGTCGCGGTGCAGCGCGGCGCGATCGGGAAAGACCGCGAAGCGGGCGAGCGTCGAGAGCGTGCCGCCCTGCTGCGACACGCGGTCAACGACTTTGACGTCGGTCTGCCAGCGTTTGGCAGTGATGTCGAACAGCTGATAGCCGCGCTGGTCGGCGAACAGCGCGACATGCGGATTGTTGGCGAGAAGCGTGTCGAGGTCCTTGACCGGCCCGCCATCGCCGTTGGTCGAGATCGAGGTGGCGAGGAACTCGACCGCCGCCATCTCGCCGTCGAGCGCATCCTCGCGAACGGGCAGCGTGCCTGCGAAATGCTTGTGATAGTCGCCCGAGGCGATGACGACGTTCGACAGCCGGTGGTTCCGGATCGATGAGATCAGCCGCTCGCGTGCGGGCCGATAGCCGTCCCAGGTATCGGTTGCGAGATTGGGTGTCGTCTCGCCGGGCTTGCGGCGATCGAACGGCATGGTCAGGATCTGCTGCGCGATCAGGTTCCAGCGCGCGCCGCCGCCCAGCCCTTGGTCGAGCCATCTCTCCTGGCCCGCACCGAGCACCGTCGCGCCGTCATGCGCGGCCGGCGTACAGGGCTTGCGCTTGCCGTCGTCGCACACCTGGTCGCTGCGATAGCTGCGGGTATCGAGCAGGTGGACGCGCAGCAGCGATCCATAGTCGAGCCGGCGATAGGCGAGCATGTTCTCGAACCGCGGGAACTGCGCCGCTCGCACCGGCATGTGTTCGTACCACGCCTGCATCGCGGCGAAGCGACGCAGCCTGAATACCTCGGGCGGGGTCTTCCATTCGTCGATGTCGCCGACCCAGTTGTTGTCGACCTCGTGGTCGTCGAACGTCGACAGGAATGCCGCGGCGCGGTGCGCGGCCTGAAGATCGGGGTCGGTCTTGTATTGGGCGTAGCGACGGCGATAATCGTCGAGCGAGTAAATCTCGTCGCCGATATGCTCGCGGACGCACGATGGCTTGTCGTCGACTTTCGGGCAGACGCGCTGAGCCCAATGTTCGTAGATATAGTCGCCGTAATGGAAAACCGCGTCGAGGTCGGCTTCCTCGGCAAGATGGCGATAGGCGGTGTAGAAGCCGCCCTCCCAATGCTGGCATCCGGCGACAGCGATCCGCAGCCCGTCGGCCGGCGCACCCGCCGGCGGTGCGGTCCGCACGGTTCCGGGCGCGCTCTGGTAACCGGCGGCGCGGAAGCGGTACCAATAGGTTCGCGCAGGCTTCAGCCCGGCAACCTCGACATGGACGCTGTGGCCGAGTTCGGGACGCGCGAACGCCTCCCCCGACTGTGCGATCCGGGTGAAGCGCGCGTCCTCTGCCACCTCCCACGCGACCGGCACCGCCACCATCGGCATGCCGCCGCCGCGGTCGAACGGCGTCGGCGCGAGCCGGGTCCACAGCACGAAACCGTCGGGCCAGGGATCGCCCGAGGCGACCCCCAGCGTGAACGGATCGTCCTTCAGCCCGGCCGCCCACAGCCCGGTGTGCGACAGGCCGGTGAGGAGAACGAGGCTCCCGGCCGACTGGACGAGCGCGCGGCGGTCGATCTGAAGCATCACGCGCCCCGTTAGAACCGGACGACGACGTCGGCGGCGAACGTCCGCGGCCGCGTCAGTTCGTAGCGCCGCATCGCATAGGGGCCGACATAGACTTGGCGCACCGGCTCCTCGAGGATGTTGTTCGCCTGGAGCTTGAGCAGGACGTTCTTCGTCACGCCCACGCGCAGCGACGCGTCGAGCTGTTCGCGACCCTCCAGCCAATAGGTCGTTAAGGCATTCGCGCCGAGCGAGATCGGACTGCGGCTCTTCCAGTTATAGGCGATCCGGAACTCGCCGTTGGCCGGCAGGCGGTAGAAGACGCCGGCGTTGACGAGCCAATTGGCCTGAAATTGCAGCGCGTCGAGATCGACGAACGCGCCGCCCGACACATAGCGCGAATCCGCCCACATGCGGGTCAGGTTGAACGACATTCCGACCTTGTCGCGCAGGAAGCCGGGAAGCCGCGGAATGCGGTCGGTGACGATCTGGAATTCGAGACCGCGCATTGTCGCTGAGGACGCGTTGTTCGGTTGCGAGACGAGGTAGGTGACGCCGTCGATCACCTGCTCCGACGACGTCGTATAGATGTCATCCTTGATGGTCTTGTAGAAGCCGCCGAACGAGATGAGGCCGCCCTGGTCGAAGAAATATTCGGCGGCCAGGTCGAAATTGTCCGATCGCCGCGGCCGCAGGTCCGGATTGCCGCGCGAGATCGTCAGGTTCTGGACGTTGCGCGATTCGGCGCGCGCGATGTCGCCGAAGGCGGGGCGCCCGAGCGTGCGGCTGTAGCCGGCCTTTAGCCGGATCGCGTCGCTGAAGGCGTTGGTCACGAGCAGCGACGGCAGGAAGTGGCGATAGCCGCCGGTCTTGCGCGCGAAGGTGCCGTTGTAGACGCCGCCGACGGCGACGGGCGAATCGGCCTTGAAACGGACGTCGTCGTACCGGACGCCTGCTGTCACGCGAAGCCCGCCCGTCGCATACATGCCCGACACGTAACCGGCCGCCACCCGCTCGCGGTAGCCATAGTCGTCGGAGAAGGCGGAGTTGTTGGTGGCAGTCTGATTGACCGCCAGCGTTGGCTTCACCGTCTGCTGGAACCCGGCATAGTCGATCCAGATCACCGGATACTCGTACATGTACGAACTGATGTCGGGCACGAAGCCGAGCGCGCCGAGCGGGCTGTTGTTGCTGGTGTAGGTGACGAGCCCCGAATCGCGGACCGCCTTCACCTGGCGAACGTCCGCCCCGACTGCAAAGCCGAAGCCTTCGGAATTGAACGCGTAGTTGCGCTTGTAGTCGATCCGGCCTTCGAGCGAGCGCATCCGCGCGTTGACGGTCAGGTCAGATGCGGCAAGCAGGCGGTAGTTGGCGATGTTGATTAGATCGGCGTTGTTGTCGATCGAGATCCGGTCCGA
This sequence comes from Sphingomonas sp. ACRSK, assembly GCF_022346685.1. Lineage (NCBI taxonomy): Bacteria > Pseudomonadati > Pseudomonadota > Alphaproteobacteria > Sphingomonadales > Sphingomonadaceae > Sphingomonas > Sphingomonas sp. ACRSK. The sequence continues at coordinate 20,086 of NZ_JAKRNR010000036.1, forward strand.
CAGCTCGGTCATGTCATAGGTGATGAAGGAATTGGGCGGGTTGTACGCGTAGGCGGCGTTGAGATCGAGGTCGTAGAAGGTGTTGCGGAGATACCCGGCACGGACCTGAAGCGAAGACCCATCCTCGAAATCTTTCACGACCTTGCCGATCGCGCCGCGGGTCTCGTTCTCGAACCGGTCGTAGTCGTAGGACGGACGCGTCCGCCCGATCTTCAGCCGCGCGACCTCGGGGCTCAGGCGGACCAAGTTAGTGTAGTTTTCGACCAAGAACTGGTTGAATGTCTGATCCTCGACCTGCTTGTAGTAATAGCCGAGGATCGACATTTCGAGGCCCGGCGCCGGGCTGTATTCGAACTGGGCGGAGCCGCCCAGCGTCCGGGTGTAATGGGTGTAGTCCATCGGCCGGACCAGCGACGGCAACGGATGCAGTCCGTCCCAGTTCGACAGGTCGGTTCGCGCAACGGCCCCGGTCGATGTGTAGAAGACGCGTCCGTTGGCGTTGCGCTTGGTATAGTCGAAGTTGCGCTCGCGGTAGACGCCGCTCAGGACGAAGCCGAACTGGTTGTCGCTGCCGAACTTCTTTGCCCACATGCTTTTCAACGCAACGCCGAGCGGGCGGTCGCGATAGTTGCCGAGGCTGTTGCTGCCGGGCACGTATTTCCCATAGCCCGTCTGCAGGATCGCCTGCGCGTCGATGTAGAACGTGTCCTTGTCGTTCAGCGCGCTGCGCGGAACGATGTTGGTCGCGCCGCCGATCGCGCCCGAATCGAGATCGGAGGTGAACGTTTTATAGACCTCCGTCGTGCGCGAGATCTGTGTCGGGATCAGGTTGAGGTCGACCCGGCGCAGGCCGTCGCCGTCGTTGGCGCTCGAGAACATCGCCAGTCCGTCGAACGAGGTGTAGTTCAGATCCGGCGAGATTCCGCGGACCGATACATAGGCGGCTTCCTGCTCGCCGTAGAGCGTCTGCACCGAGCTGACGCCGGGAACACGGATCAGCGCCTCGGCCAGCGTCTCGTCGGCCAGGTCGCCGGTGTCGTCCTGCGTCAGCGTGTCGACGACACCCAGCGCCTGGCGTCGGTTCTGCACCGCCTCCTGATTGCGAAAGGCGCTGCCGATGACCACGACGTCGCCACCCTCGTCTTCGGACCCGGCCGCGGTGTCCTCGGCGGCTTCGGTCGATGCCGCCGGCGGTGTGGACTGCTGCGCCCGTGCCGGCAGCGAGGCGAACGCCGCCACCACCGTGGCGACCGCGGTGCCGTACAAAAATCGATTGGTCATGCTTCCCCCCTGATCTTCGGGACCCCTACGGGCGCTTCTTGCCGGTTTGATCTCACGTGCGGGTCGATCTGATTACGATCCGACCCGGTGCGTGATGGCGTGATGGCGAGCAGCGCTAGACGTGCCGCCCCGGCGGCGGCCTCGTGCGACCGAGCCGGCAGAAACGGCACCGCCAGCGTCCGCTGGCGCATGGCGGTCCAAATCGGATTGCCGGCGCCGCCGCCGACGCTGTGGACAGAACGCAGCGCGGGGGCGCCCAGCGCCTGAAGACGGGCGTACCCCTGCGCCTCGATCGCGGCTATTCCGGCGAGTAGTTCGTGCAGGAAATCGGTCTCGCTTGTCGGACGTGGCGACAGACGCGGCGACTTTCCGGGATCGGCGACCGGAAATCGCTCGCCCTTCGCGAGCAGCGGATAATAGTCGAGGCGCGCCGCGCGATCGGGATCGATCCGGCTGGACAGCGCCGTCAACTGATCGGCGCCGAAATAGGCGGCGAGGACGCGTCCGCCGGTGTTCGACGCGCCGCCCACCAGCCAGCCGCCGGCGATGCGGTGGCTGTAGATACCGTGTTCGGGCGAGACGATCGGACGATCCGACAGTAGCTTGAGCGTCAGCGACGAGCCGAGCACGGTCACGCCGTCGCCGATGTCCTTGGCGCCGGTCGCGAGGAAGGACGCGCATCCGTCGGTCGTGCCGGCGACGATCCGAACGTCGTCGGACAGGCCGAAGCGCGTGGCGAGGCTTCGCCGGATCGGACCGACCACGGTGCCTGCAGGTACCACGTCGGGAAGCAGGTCCGGTCGGATGCCGCTTGCGTATATCCAGTCGCCCCAGCGCCGCGCGACGGCGTCATACCCGGTTTTGAGCGCGTTGTTCTCGTCGCTGACTGTCCAGCACCCCGACAGCCGCCCGGCCATCCAGTCGGCCTGGTGCAGCACATGCGCCACGCCGGGCGCCCCTTGCAGAAGCAGCGCCTTGGCCAGTCCCGAGGTCACACCGTGCGCCGCGGTGTCGGCTGGCGCGATGGCGGCGATGCGGTCTAGCACGTCGGTATCGGCCACGGCGTCGTCGTACATTAGTGGCGCAGCCACCGGCGTCCCTGCCGCGTCGACGGCCAGCACGCTGCCCGACGTGCCGTCGACTGCGATGGCGCGCACCGCGTTGCGATCGACCGTAGCCAGGGCAGCATGCATCGCGGTGTCGGCAAGCCGCCCCCATCCGATCGGGTCGCGCGGGTCGACAGCGTGATCGGCGAACGCCTGCCCCTCCGACGCGACCGCGTCGCCGTCCTGGTCGAGCACGACGCAGCGCACCCCGGACGTTCCGATGTCGATGCCGAGGGCCAGCGTCCCGGTCACGCCGCCACCCCCGGCGCACGGCGCCGCAGATCACGCAGATTTGGACACGAATCGCTCAACGCTGGCCTCCCCTTACACGAACTAGCGTCGCTTTGTGACGCATCTGCTACAACGATACCGCAAAACGACGCAAGCTATGATTGCAAACGGTCATATTATGATTTAGTACGATCAGCGATAGTCAGGGTAACGGCAGCGCGCTAGGCACGTCGGACCGCGGTCGGATTCGGAATAGGAGGGGTCGGATGACAAGCGCACGTCGCTCGGACGCATTCGCGCTATGCGCCGATCGCCGTCGCTGGGTCATCGTCGCGGTGATCTTCGTCGCGATGGTCTTCAATTACCTCGACCGCCAGATCGTCGCGATACTGAAGCCGGTACTGAAGAGCGAATTCGCGCTCGACGACGCGGGCTACGCGGTTCTCCTAAACCTGTTCACGGTCTGCTACGCGGTGATGTACCCGGTCAGCGGATGGCTGGTCGATCGCTTCGGCCCGCGGCTGGTGCTCGGGGTCGGCGTCATCGGCTGGTCGCTTGCCTGCATCGGTGGCGGCCTCGCACGGACGATCGGTGTATTCGGCGGCTTCCGTGCGATGCTCGGCCTGGCCGAGCCGACCAACTATCCCTCACAGTTGAAGGTGGTCGCGATCTGGTTTCCGGCGCGGTTGCGCGCGACCGCCAACAGCCTGTGCGTGGCGGGCGGGTCGATCGGTGCGATCATCGCGCCCCCGACGATCGCATGGCTGGCGATCGCGCACGGCTGGCGTTCGGTATTTCTCGTCTCGGGCGCGATCGGTCTGCTGATCTCCCTGGTCTGGTTCCTGGTCTATCGCGACCCCCCTGCCGAAGTTGTCGAGGAGGTTCGCGCGTCCGCGCCGCAGGCGTTCAGCGATACGCGCTACAGCTGGGGTCAGCTCTGGCGGACGCGCAGTCTGTGGGGCATCCTGCTCATCCGCTTCGTCAGCGATCCGGTCTGGTACTTCTGCCTCTTCTGGCTCCCCGGCTATCTTCAGGAGGATTCGGGTCTTACGCTCCTGCAAGTAGGCATGGTCGGCTGGATTCCATTCCTTGCCGCCGACCTGGGCAGTATCGCTTCTGCCGCCTGGTCGGACCGGATGGTCCGTCGCGGCGTCTCTCCGCTGCTCGCCCGCAAGCGGATGCTGACGGCGGTCGGCCTGCTCGCGCCCCTGTGCGTGCTGACGCCCTACCTTCCGAACGCCGCGGCGACCCTGATCGTGTTCAGCCTTGTCGCCGTCGCTGCGCTCAGCTGGCTTTTCACGCTGAGCGTCGTGATCGCGGAGGCGTTTCCCGTCGGCAACGCCGCAAGCGTCCTCGGCATCGCCGGTGGTTTCGGCGCGGCGGGCGCGGTGGTGTTTAACTATTTCGTCGGCCAGCTGATCGGCAGCGTCGGCGCAGCGCAGATCTTCCTCGTCATGGCCTTCCTCCACCCCATCGCCATTGCCATCCTGTGGACGATGGTGCGCGAGGAACGCACTCAATCCCGACCCGCTTCGCAATAGAGAGAGCCATCATGTCGCAATCCCATCCCGGCCTGATTCAGGAGCCTGCGCGCACCATTCCCGTCTCGGCCAACTACGACGTGCTGGTCGTCGGCGGCGGCCCGTCGGGGCTGACAGCGGCGCTGGCCGCGGCGGAGGACGGCCTGAACGTCGGGCTCATCGAAAGCCGCAGCTTCCTGGGCGGCAACATGACGATCGGGCTGCCCGTACTCGGCTTCCTGGGGCAGAAGGGCAACCAGATCATCGACGGCCTGCCGCAGAAGTTCATCGAACGGCTGCGCACCGAGCGCGACGGCGCGAGCGAACACCGCCCCTGCCCGCTCCACATGGGCATCACCCTGGTCGAGCCCGAGGCGGTCAAGACCGTCGCGCTCGAGATGCTGACCGAAGCCGGGGTCGATGTGCTGTTCTACACCTTCCTGGCCGAGACCATCGTCGAGAACGGCGCAATCCAGGGCGTCATCACCGAAAGCAAGTCGGGCCGCAGCGCGATCCTGGCAAAGGTCGTTATCGATTGCACCGGCGACGCCGACGTCGCGTACAAGGCGGGTGTCCCGACCGAGAAGGGCAATTCGGACGGCGGCATGCAGCCTCCGACGCTGATGTTCTGCCTGGCGGGCGTCGATACCGACCGGCTGCGGATGACGATCGCCGATGCGCCGCCTGCGGCGCGGACCTACCTCACCGACTTCATCCCAGCGGAATATTTCGGCCAGAACCAGCAGTTCATCGTCGTCGGCCTGCGCGAACTGATCGCCCAGGCGCGCGAGGAACGCGGGCTCGAGATCCCCAACGAGCGGACGATCATCATCACCGGGCTCAAGAAGGGCGAGGTTTGGATCAACATGACCCGCGTCAAGGGCACCGACGGTACCGACGCGCGCAGCCTGACCGAGGGCGAGATCGAGGGCCGACGCCAGATCGACGACATAGTCACCTATCTCATCAACTATGTCGCCGGCTTCGAGAACGCCTATTTTACCAAGACCGCGCCGTTCCTGGGTATCCGGGAGACACGCCGGATCGTCGGCGACTATGTGCTCGACCAGGACGACGTCCTGTCCTGCCGCCATTTTGACGACGCGATCGCGGTCGCGAGCTATCCGATCGACATCCACCGGCCCGGCGATGACGACTGCACCCTGATCTGGTGCGGCGACTGCTACGACATCCCCTACCGATCGCTCGTGCCCAAGAATGTCGACAACCTGCTCGTCGCTGGCCGCAGCATCTCGGCGACGCACGAGGCGATGGGCGCGATCCGCGTCATGGCGACCTGCATGGCGATGGGCGAAGCGGCGGGCCGCGCCGCGAAGATTTCCGTTCGCGGCAATCGATCGCCGGCGGAGATCGATGTCGGCGAGTTGCGGCGCCAGCAGCTCGAACGCGGGGTCTATCTGCGCAATGCCGACGGATCGCGCATGACGCTCGCCGAGGCGGCGTAAGTCAAACGATGAAATTCTTCGTCGACACCGCCGACACCGCCGACATCCGCGACCTTGCTGAATCGGGGCTGGTCGACGGGGTCACCACCAATCCGTCGCTGATCCACAAGGCGGGCCGCGACTTCCTGGAGGTGGTGCGCGAGATCTGCGCGATCACGCCGGGACCGGTCTCGGCGGAGGTCGTGGCGCTCGATCACGCCGGCATGATGCGCGAGGCGGACATCCTGCGGAAGATCGCCGACAATGTCGCGGTGAAGGTGCCGTTGACGATCGACGGCCTCAAGACCTGCAAGGCGCTGAGCGAAGAAGGCACGATGGTGAACGTGACGCTGTGCTTCTCGGCCAATCAGGCGCTGCTGGCGGCCAAAGCGGGGGCGACGTTCGTGTCGCCGTTCGTCGGGCGGCACGACGACATCGGCTTCGACGGCATGCAGCTCATCAGCGACATCAGGCTGATCTACGACAATTACGACTTCGCCACCGAGATCCTGGTGGCGAGCGTTCGCCATCCGATCCATGTGCTCGAATCGGCGAAGCTGGGCGCCGACGTAATGACCGCGCCGCCTGCGGTGATCCGCCAGCTGGTCAAGCATCCGCTGACCGACAAGGGGATCGAGGGCTTCCTGGCCGACTGGGCGAAGAGCGGGCAAAGCATCGGCTGAGCCGCCCAAGCGACCGGTTTACGGTATTCCTGCGATAGGTCCGAATGACTGCTAGAGGCTGTGACCGGGCGCTTCGGTGGGCGACGATCGAGTGCAGCTATCGGCTTGAGGTCGCCCAAGAGCTGTCCGGCAGCAACCCACCCGATAGCAGACGCAAGCTCGTCGTCTCAGGCTACGGCGGCTTTCGGGACCATCAGTCATCCAGCTGAACGGCCGCTCTTAGGGCGCGTAGCTGCCGCCGTATTCCAGATGAACGAACGGCTGATATCGCCACGACGCTGCCTAAAGCGGACGGGCCGATTTCCACCCATTCAACCACCTTTGACTTTTTCTCGTCGGTGTATTATGTCCGTCGTCAGAACATTCGGCACAACTCGCGGCGTAGATTAGCGGAGTGCGGACCTCGTCAGGGGGTTGATGTTAGGCGGCGAACTTGCGGTGCTGCAAGCGCCGATGTTCGATGGTCT
>NZ_JAKRNR010000037.1:0-26671 GCF_022346685.1 Sphingomonas sp. ACRSK
GTCGAAGACGGGGGGCGCAGCCTCGGGCGGCGGGGGCGGCAACAGCCGCGGCGCGAGCGTCAGCAGCATGATCAGGATCAGGACGTTGATCCCGACCGCCAGCAGCAGCGCGATCGTGCGGGGCCGGCGGGACGCGCGATACGACGAGATGGGATCGGACGTCGCGCGCATTGCTGGCGCGCCTACACCGCGCGCGCAGGCGCCGCAATCATGTGTTGGAAGCCCGGGGACGGGTGGCGCCCCCGGGCTTGCAGGTCAGCGGATCGGCGAGTTCGGGTCGAGCCGCATGTCGAGGTAGCGGTCCACGCTGCCCATCAGCTCCGGCATCTCGTGCTCGAAGAAGTGGTTCGCGCCCGGGATCACGTCGTGGTGGATCGTGATGTGCTTTTGCGTGCGCAGCTTGTCGACCAGCTTCTGGGTCGCAGCCGGCGTCACCACCTCGTCCGCCTCGCCCTGGATGATGATGCCCGAGGAGGGGCAGGGTGCCAGGAAGGTGAAGTCGAACATGTTCGCCGGCGGCGCGATCGAGATGAAGCCGCGGATCTCGGGGCGGCGCATCAGCAGCTGCATACCGATCCACGCGCCGAAGCCGAAACCTGCGACCCAGGTCGTCTGCGCTTCGGGGTGGAAGCTCTGCACCCAGTCGAGCGCGGAAGCCGCGTCCGACAGCTCGCCGACGCCATTGTCGAACGTGCCCTGGCTCTTGCCGACGCCGCGGAAATTGAAGCGCAGCGTCGCGAAGCCGCGGCGCTGGAACGTCTTGTAGAGCTCCTGCACGATGCGGTTGTTCATCGTGCCGCCGGCGTTGGGATGCGGGTGGAGGATCATCGCCACGGGTGCGCGCGGGCGCGGGGCGGGGGCAAAACGACCTTCGAGGCGCCCTTCCGGGCCGGGAAAGATGACTTCGGGCATGGGTTTCCTGCCGAGAGAAATGGGGCGCGCGGTTGGGCGCAGCAAGCTGCGCGCTATATAGGCGGCAAGCTTTCCCGCGCAATCGGAACGATTCTTGGCCGAACGACTCTATCTGGATCATGCCGCGACAACCCCGATGCGGCCGGAGGCGATCGCCGCGGTGGCAGAGGGCATGGCGCGCTGGGCGAACCCCTCGTCTCCTCATGCCGAGGGGCGCGCCGCGCGCCGCATGCTGGAGGATGCCCGCGCCCGCATCGCCGCGGCGCTCGGCTGGCGGCACGAGGTGATCCTGACCAGCGGCGCGAGCGAGGCGATCGCGCTGGCGCTCGGGCGGGCAAAGGGCGTGCGGATCGCCGTGTCGCCGACCGAGCATGATGCCGTCCTGCGCGCCGCGGGCGATGCGGAGCGGCTGGCGGTGGATGTGGCGGGGCGGGTGGTGCTGCCCGATCCCTCCGGCGAACGGCGGCTGTTCGCGATCCAGGCGGCCAATTCGGAGACGGGCGTGCTCCAGCCGCTCGACGCCCTCGCCACCGAGATCCGCGCGCGCGGGGACCTGCTGTTCGCGGACTGCGCGCAATCGGCGGGCAAGCTCCCGCTGCCGGACGCGGACCTGATCGCGGTGTCCGCGCACAAGCTCGGCGGGCCGCCGGGCATCGGCGCACTGCTGGTGCGCGACTTCGCGACCCTCGAACCCACGGGCGGCCAGGAGCAGGGCTATCGCGGCGGGACGGAGAACCTGCCGGGGGTGCTCGGCTTCGCAGCCGCCCTGGAAGCGCCGTGCGAGTGGCTGGAGCAGGCGACCGAATGGCGCGCGGCGCTCGACGCGGGGGTGATCGCGGAAGGCGGGGAGGTCGTCGCCGGGGAGGCACCCCGCCTCGCCACCATCGCCGCCTATCGCATGCCGGGTGTCGCCTCCGCCGCGCAGCTGATCCGCTTCGACGGCAGCGGCATCGCGGTGTCCGCCGGCAGCGCCTGCTCGTCCGGCAGCCTCAAGCCCAGCCACGTGCTGGGCGCGATGGGCTGGGAAGCGCAGGCGGCGCGGGAAGTGGTGCGGGTGAGCTTCGGCTGGAACACCCGAGCCGAGGACGTCCGCCGCTTCGCCGATGCCTGGACCCCAATCGCGCGGGAAGCCCGGGCGCGCGCCGCATGAGCTACCTCGACTATCAGGCGACGACCCCGCTCGCGCCCGAGGCGCTCGCCGCGATGCTCCCCTGGCTGGAGCGCCAGCACGCCAACCCGCATTCCCCCCATCGTGAGGGCCGCGCCGCCCGCGCCGCCGTGGAAGTAGCGCGCGGGCAGGTGGCCAGGTTGCTGCCGGACGGGGGCCGTGTCGCTTTCACCTCGGGCGCCACCGAGGCGCTCAACTGGGCGATCCAGGGCACCCAAGGCCCGATCGTGACGCTCACGACCGAGCACGCCGCCGTGCTCGACACCGTCGCTGCCGAGGCACGCAAGGGCCGCCCGGTCACCATCCTCCCGGTCGGCGCCGACGGCCGCGTCGACCTGGACGAAGCCGCCCGCGCGATCCGGCCCGGCACCGGCCTGGTGGCGGCGATGCTGGTCAACAACGAGATCGGCGTGATCCAGCCGATCGCGGAGCTCGCCGCACTCGCCCACGCCGCCGGCGCGCGGTTCCTGTGCGATGCGGTGCAGGGCTATGGCCGCGTACCCATTCCCGACAGCTGCGATCTGGTCGCGGTCTCCGCCCACAAGATCCACGGGCCCAAGGGTATCGGCGCGCTGTGGGTCCGCGACGGCGTGCCGCTCGCGCCGCTGCTCCACGGCGGCGGCCAGGAAGCGCCGGGGCGTTCCGGCACGCTCTCGCCCGCGCTCTGCGCCGGCTTCGGCGCCGCCGCCAAGCTTGCGGTGGAGCGGCACGACGAGGACGCGGCGCACGTCGCCCGGCTCGCTCAGGCGGCACTGGCCACATTTGGATCCGATTGGCGGGTGAACGGCTCGACCGAGCACCGCTACCGCGGCAACCTCAACCTGCGGCGCGCAGGGCTCGACGTGGCGCGGTTGATGAGCGACCTGCGCGACATCGCCTTTTCCGCCGGCTCCGCCTGTGCCAGCGGCTCGGGCCGGCCGAGCCACGTGCTTCGCGCCATCGGCCTGTCGGACGCGGAGGCACGGTCGAGCATCCGCATCGGCTTTGGCCGCACCACCAGCGAGGAGGAATTGTTGAACGCCATCACCCGGATCGACGCAGCGGCGCGCGCGCAGAAGGTGGCGGCATGATCGTCCGCTTCATCGGCGTCGACGGCGCGATCGAGGAAGCGCGCGGTGCCGCTGGCGACCGGCTGCTCGACTTGGCCCAAGCCTATGGCCAGCCGCTGGAGGGCACGTGCGACGGGCAGATGGCCTGTTCGACCTGCCACGTCATCGTCGCGCCCGAGTTCGCGGAGCTGCTGCCGCCGCCGTCGGAGGAAGAGGAAGACATGCTCGATTTCGCCCCCGGCGCCACGCGCACCAGCCGGCTCGCCTGCCAGATCACGCTCTCCGACGCGCTCGACGGCCTCACGGTGCGTATGCCCGGCGTGCAAGCCGACGCGAGGCGGCGCTGATGCGGCGGCGTGACTTCGTCGCCGGCGCCGCGGCCGCGGTGCTGCTGCCGACCTGGCTGGAGGCGCTGGGCAGCGCCGCCTTCGCCGCCCCCGCCGATCCGCTCGCCGCGATCGCCAGCGAGGCAGGCGGCCGCCTCGGCGTGTCGGTGCTGGACACGGGCACCGGGCGGCGCCTGTGGCTCGACCCGCTGGCTCGCTATCCGCTGTGCTCGACCTTCAAGGTGCCGCTTGCCGCTGCGATCCTCACGCGGGCGGACCGCGGCGAGCTCGACCTCCAGCGCCCGATCCGGTTCACGCAAGGCGATCTCCTCGACTATGCCCCGGTGGTGCGTGAGAACCTGCCGCGCGGGCAGATGACGCTCGCGGAGCTGTGCGCCGCTGCCGTCGAGTGGAGCGACAACGCCGCCGCCAACCTGCTGCTGCCGCAGCTCGGCGGCCCGTCCGGCCTCACGCGCTTCCTGCGCTCGGCAGGGGACACGATCACCCGGCTGGACCGCGTCGAGCCCGAGCTCAACGACTACAAGCCCGGTGAACTCCGCGATACGACCACGCCGATGGCGATGACGACGCTGGTGGCGGCGCTGCTGACCCGCGACGTGCTCCAGCCGGCCTCGCGCAAGCAGCTGACCGACTGGATGATCGGCTGCCGCACCGGGGACAAGCGGCTGCGCGCCGGCCTCCCCAAGAACTGGCGAGTCGGCGACAAGACCGGCACCAGCGGCAACGGGCAGGCCAACGACATCGCCATCGCCTGGCCGCCGAGCCGCAAGCCGATCCTGATCGCCTGCTATTTGGATGCGCCTGGGGTGGCGCCGGAAAAGGCGGACCAGGCGATCGCCTCGGTGGGGGCGCTGGTGGGACAGCTGTTCGCCTGACACCGACCGTCCTGTTCCTGACACCCGTTTGCCTCGAGTAGCCGTCGAGCTTGTCGAGACGGCGTATCGAGAGGGCGCCCGCGGTGGCTCTCTCGATACGGGCTCTCGACAAGCTCGATCCCTACTCGAGACAAACGGGGAGGGTGAATGCGATGGGCCCCGATGCCACCCGCGAAAACCGTCGCATCCCCCTTGCCGCAGCCCCCCACCATCGTCCAAACGCGCCGGCATGACCGTTGCCGTTGACATGGGAACCGATCCGGCCGGCAAGCCGGTTCCGATTGATCTCGAAGAACTTCTCGCCACCCGCCTGCTGGTTCAGGGTAATTCGGGCTCGGGCAAGTCGCACCTGCTGCGCCGCCTGCTCGAACGCAGTGCGCGCCACGTCCAGCAGGTGGTGATCGACCCGGAAGGGGACTTCGTCACCCTGTCCGCCGCCTATGGCCACATCGTCATCGATGCGGTCGACCACAGCGAGCGCGAAGTCGCGAAGTTCGCCGCCCGCGCCCGCGAGCATCGCGCCTCCGTCGTCCTCAGCCTGGAAGGGCTGGAGGCGGAAGGCCAGATGCGCTGCGCCGCCGCGTTCCTCTCGGCGCTGTTCGATGCGCCCCGCGAGCATTGGTATCCCGCGCTCGTCGTGGTGGACGAGGCGCAGCTGTTCGCCCCCACCACCGGCGGTGAGGTGGCGGAGGAAGTGCGCCGTGCGTCGCTGTCGGCGATGACCAACCTCATGTGCCGCGGTCGCAAGCGCGGCCTGGCCGGCGTCATCGCGACCCAGCGTCTCGCCAAGCTGGCCAAGAACGTCGCGGCAGAGGCGTCGAACTTCCTGATGGGCCGCACCTTCCTCGACATCGACATGGCACGCGCCGCCGACCTGCTGGGCATGGAGCGACGGCAGGCCGAGCAGATCCGCGATCTGCAGCGCGGCACCTTCCTCGCGCTCGGCCCGGCCGTCACGCGCCGCCCGGTGGCGGTGCGGATCGGCGCGGTCGAGACCTCGGCGCGCAGCGGCAGCCCCAAGCTGACGCCGCTCCCCTCCGGCCAGGTCGCCGACATCAAGGACCTGCTGCTCGCCCCGGTCGAGGAGATGCTGCCGCTGCCGATGCCGGTCCGCCGGGCGCCGCCTCCCGAAGAGGTGATGGCGGCGATCGAGCGCCCGGCCGGTCCGATCGCGACCCCGGCGCTGCCAGAGCGTTCGGAGGAGGAGACCGACACGATCATCGCCGACGTGCTGCGCGCGATCCTGTCCGACGACGACGCGGCCCAGCGCCCGGCGGCGATGCTTTACCAGGACTTCGGCGTGCGCTGCCGCATGGCGGGGCTGTCGCGCCCGCCGCTCGACCTGCCGGGCTTCACCCGCCGCCTGTCGTGCGCGCGCGCCGGCATCTTCGAGTCGCCGGAAGCCGAGTGGGGCGACGCGCTCCAACTCGCCGCATCGCTGCCCGACGACATGCTCGGACCGTTCCTGCTGATCGCCCGCGCCGCCCGCGCCGGCGAGCCATGCCCGAGCGACGAGGAGATCGCGCGCACCTATGGCACCAGCTCGATGGGCCGGGTGAAGCGGCTGGTCGCCTATATCGAGAGCCGTGAGCTGTTCGTGTGCCGCACCGACCTGTCCGGCCGGAGGTCGATCACGCTGCCGCACCTCGGCTGGACCACGGAAGCATCCGAAGTCGCGGCGTAACGCCCACGCTCCGTCGTATCCCCGCGAAGGCGGGATCCAGGGCCAAGCAGAGAAACGGCTGATAATGCCTGGTGCCCTGGGCTCCCGCCTTCGCGGGAGCACCGAGAATGTGTCAGGAGCAGCCTGACTCTCGCCACTCAAACCCGTACCCCGGCGAAGGCCGGGGCCCAGTCGGGAAGGCCGCCGTGAGGCATGATCCGGCTAGATCACCCCACCTGGACCCCGGCCTTCGCCGGGGTACGCTCGCGGCGCCCCTACAGCCCCAGGTCCGCCGGCCCGAACGCATGCGGCAGCAGCTCCGACAGCCGGTGCTCCTCGACGGCATCGCCCTCGGCACCTGCGCAGAACACGCGCAAGTCCCGCCGCCCGATCTGCGCCGCCTCGTTCAGCACCTGCCGGCAGCGCCCGCACGGCCGCACCGGCACGTCGCCGGTCGCGACGCCGTCGACCATCATCCCGCCGATCACCGCCACCTCGGCGATCTCGCCCAGTCGCCCCTGCGCGCTGGCGGTCGCAACCGCCACCGTCTCCGCGCACAGCGACAGGCCGTAGCTCGCATTCTCGAAATTGGCGCCGGTGATGACGCTGCCGTCGGTCATGCGCAGCGCGGCGCCGACGGCGAAGCGCGAATAGGGCGCGTGGGCGTTGCGGGCGGCGGTGCGTGCCGCCGCGATCAGGGCTTCGGTATCGGTCATGGTGCAACGACATCCCAATGGACGGGGCGGTCGACGCCGTCGATCCGCCGGATGGTGCTCGCCTGCCACATCCGCCACGGACGTGCCAGATAGAGGGGCGCGAAGAACTCCTGAGCGGCCCACAGCGGCCGGTCGACGGCACCGCTCACCGCATAGGCCTTTTCGAACGGCTCGGAGACCTTGAGCAGCATCGGCGAACCGGTGTGGTGCTCCACCACCTCCAGGAAGCGGCGAATGCCGGCAAGGACCTGCGCGCGCTCCGGGCGACGGGCGCAGCCTTCGTCCAGTTCCAACTCCAGCACCGTCGGCAGCGCGTCGATCGCGCGCGGCACGAAGGTGACGAACGCGTCGGCCTGCGCCTCTGCCGGCTGGCACAGCGAGAACTGGTGGATCACGCCGCGGCGGATGCCTGCTTCCCCCAGCGCCGCCCAGTTGGACTGGAACAGCCGGTCGCGGCGCGTGCCGTCGCCGATCGCGCGGACATAGGCGAAGTCGACGCCGCGGGCGCGCGCCGTCAGCCAGTCGACCGGCCCGGTCTCCTCCGACACGTCGATGCCCTGCACCGGATATTCCCCCGTCGAGGGCCGCCAGTCGGTCGCATAGTGCCAGCCCGCGGCCCCCGCGAGGCACAGCGCCGCCGCGATGGCGAGCACCGCCTTCAAAACCCGCATTCCCTGAATTCAACCCCTGATGTGCAGCACGCAGATGAGCGTGAAAAGGCGGCGCGCCGTATCGAAATCGATCTCGATCTTGCCGGCGAGCCGCTCGATCAGCAGCTCGGCGCCCTCGTTGTGGAGACCCCGGCGCGCCATGTCGATGGTTTCGATCTGCTGCGGCGTCGCCTGACGCAGCGCCTGGTAATAGCTGTCGCAGATCGCGAAATAGTCGCGGATCGGCCGGCGGAAGCGGGCAAGGCCCAGCACCAGCGTCTCCAGCGGCGTGTCGTCGGCGCGACGGATGTCGATCGCCAGCCGCCCGTCCTCCACGCGCAGGCGCACGCGGTACGGCCCGGCATAGCCGTCGGCATGCACCCGTTGCGGTGCGAAGCGGTTGCCCTCCAGCAGGTCGTAGATCGCGATCCGCCGTTCCTGCTCGACGTCCGCGTTGCGCCAGAGAATGGTGCGCTCGTCGAGCGAGACGTCGATGATCCGCGGATCGGCCATGGTGGAGCAGCGCTTAGCCGTTTGGCGCGCGTTGGCAACGCCCAAGCCGGCAAAACGCACCTGTCCACAGATGTTTCGCTTGGGGTCGCTTGAGCTTGGCGGCCGCGTCTGGGAAAAGCAGGCCCATGGCCACACTTGCACATATCGGCGGCTCGTCCGCTCCGTCCCCGGCTGCGCGCCTTCCCCAGAACGTGGAGGCCGAAGCGGCGCTCCTGGGCGCCATGATGATCGACAACCGGCTGGCCGACGACATCGTCGAGCGACTCGAGCCGGACCATTTCTTCGAACCCGTCCACGCCCGCATCTTCGAAAAGATCCGCGACGTCCGCCGCCAGAACATGCTCGCCAACCCGGTCACGCTGCGCCCGTTGTTCGAGGACGACGCCGGCATGCGCGAGCTGGGTGGCCCCGGCTATCTCGCCCAGCTCACCGGCAGCGGCGCGGGCCTGCTCGGCGCCAAGCAGTTCGCCGAGCAGATCTACGACCTCGCCCAGCTGCGTGCGCTGATCACCGTCGGCACGACGCTGGTCGAGAACGCGCTCGACACC
Source organism: Sphingomonas sp. ACRSK (assembly GCF_022346685.1). Lineage (NCBI taxonomy): Bacteria > Pseudomonadati > Pseudomonadota > Alphaproteobacteria > Sphingomonadales > Sphingomonadaceae > Sphingomonas > Sphingomonas sp. ACRSK. The sequence goes on from NZ_JAKRNR010000037.1 coordinate 8,442, forward strand.
AGCCAGACGATCGATCCCCGCAAGCAGATCGAGCAGGCGGAAGAGGCGCTGTTCCGCGTCGCCGCCGAGGGCACGACCGCCAACACGGTCAAGAGCTTCGCCCAGGCGACGACCATGGCCGTGCAGATGGCCGATCGCGCGCTCAACTCGGGCGGCGGCCTGTCGGGCGTCACCACCGGCCTCGACAGCGTGAACTCGCGGATCGGTGGTCTGCACCATTCCGACTTGATCATCCTCGCCGGGCGTCCGGGCATGGGCAAGACCTCGCTTGCCACCAACATCGCCTTCAACGCCGCGCGCCGCTTCATGGACGATCAGCGCGCCGGCGTCGAAAAGGGCAAGTCGGTCGGCGCCAAGGTCGCCTTCTTCAGCCTCGAAATGTCGGCCGACCAGCTCGCCACCCGCGTGCTCGCCGAACAGTCCGGCATCAGCTCGGAAGCGCTGCGCATGGGCAAGATCAGCAAGGCGGAGTTCGTGAAGCTCGCCGATGCCGCAGCCGACCTCGAATCGCTGCCGCTCTACATCGACGACACCGCCGGCCTTTCGATCAGCGGCCTGCACACGCGCGTGCGGCGTCTCCATCGGCGCCTGGACGACCAGCTCGGCCTGGTGGTGGTCGACTATCTCCAGCTGCTGCAGGGCACCGGCCGCTCCGACAACCGCGTGAACGAGATCTCCGAGATCAGCCGCGGCCTCAAGACGCTCGCCAAGGACATCGGCGTGCCGGTGATCGCGCTCTCCCAGCTCAGCCGCGCGGTGGAGCAGCGCGAGGACAAGCGCCCGCAGCTGTCCGACCTTCGCGAGTCCGGCTCGATCGAGCAGGACGCCGACATGGTCTGGTTCGTGTATCGCGAGGATTATTACGTCGCCGCCAAGGAGCCCAAGCGCCCGCGCGACGGCGACGACGCGCGCGTGTTCGAGGATCACGCGAAATGGGCGGTCGACATGGAGCGCGTCTATGGTCTCGCCGAGCTCATCATCGCCAAGCAGCGTCACGGCGCCACCGGCAAGGTGACGCTGAAGTTCGAGCCGACGATCACGCGTTTCAGCGACTATGTCGGCGAAGGCTATGGCAGCTTCGACAATGAGTGAGGCGGGGCAGGGGACGCGCGACCGGCTGATCCTGATCGATCCGGCGAGCACCGATCCTGCCTACCCGGACGCGCACTATTTCTGCTTCGACTGCATCGTGATCGAAGGCGTGCTCGCCGCGTATCCACAATTGCGCGAGCGCCTCGACGTCGAGCACGTCGCCTGGGCTCGCCCGCGCGAGCGAGTGGTCGCGCTGGTGGGGGGGCGCACCAGTCGTTTCCCCTGCTGATCCTCGCCGACGACGCGCCGACGGAACTCGCGACGGGGGAGGCGAACGGCGTGCGCTTCGCCGACACCCGCGACGCGATCCTGGAGGCGCTCGCCGCCCGCCACGGCATCCCGCGCCGGCATCCGTGAGCGGGCGGGAGTAGCCGAGGGAGGCGGTCGCTACCTCGGAAACACGTCCGCTAGCCCCGGCACCCGCTAGGTCCAGTCACCGTCCAGGCCGCAGGCGTACCCCGGCGAAGGCCGGGGCCCAGTTGCGGCGTCATCAGACGTGGGCGCACCTTCGCACCACCGTCCAGCCGCCCGCGACGACACCGCTGCGAACGTCGCAACAGCGGCCCGATCCCGCCGTATTCCTGCGCAAGCAGGAATCCAGGGCCAAGCAGAACGACTGCTCGCGGAGTCCCGGAACCCTGGGCTCCTGCCTGCGCAGGAGCACGATGAGGGTGTCGGCGAAGGTCACGGCAACCCCACGGTCCAGCCGCAGTATTGTCGATGTCAGCGCGCCCCGGCACCATCATCCCAACTGGGCCCCGGCCTCCGCCGGGGTACGCCGTCTCGCTTGGGGCACCTGCCGGCTACCCACAGACACCCGCGATGCTCGGCCGCCGCGGAGGTGTCCCTCCACAACTTATCCACAGCTTGTGCAGCGATCATTCACCGATCGCTGCCCGTTCCCGCGCACGGCCTACCCACAGGTTATCCACAGGCCTTTGCACATGCTGTCCACCACGAGTCCACAGGCTTGCGCACGACCCATGCACAGCCTGTCCATCGTCAAATTAGACCCCTGATCCACGCGGGACCAACGTGTCGCTCACCGACTGCCAACAACTTATCCACAGGCTCGTCCACGCCCAGCAGACGCGCGAACGCCCTCCCACAACCACGAGAGCGCCGACCGTTCAGAAGGATACGCAAACGCCCCCAGCCTCCCGCTTCTGCGAGAGCACTGAGGGCGCGAGGGGAAAAACCGCGGCCGCAGCCGCGACGGTCAGAAGACGGGCTGGTTCGGGTCGCCGTCCGGAATGGGGGTGTGGATCCCGCATTCGGTCTTGTTCCAGCCGCTCCAGCGGCCGGAGCGCGGGTCTTCGCCCGGCGCCACCTTGTTGGTGCACGGCTGGCAGCCGATCGACGGATAGCCCATCGCCACCAGCGGGTTCACCGGCAGGTCGTGCGCGGCGAAATAGGCGTCGAGCTCTTCCTTGGACCAGGTGATGAGCGGGTTCACCTTCAGCCGGTCGCCATCCAGTTCGAACCGCGGCAGGTTCGCGCGCGTCGCCGCCTGGAACGCCTTGCGCCCGGTGAAGCTCGCGTCGAACCCGGCCAGCCCGCGGGCAAGCGGCTCGACCTTGCGGATCTCGCAGCAGCCATCCGGGTCATAGGACCAGCGCAACCCGCTCTCATCCCGCGCCGCCAGCCGCTCGGCATCGGGCTGGAGGATGCGCAGGTCGGTGAGCCCCAGGAAGCGCACCAGTTCGTCGCGATAGGCGATCGTCTCGGCAAAATGCTTGCCGGTGTCGAGGAACAGCACCGGCACCGACCGGTCGACGCTCGCCACCAGGTGCAGCAGCGCCGCCGACTCCGCCCCGAACGACGACACCACCGCGACTTCGCCCAGCAGCCCCTCGCCGAGCGCCACGCGCAGCATCTCCTGCGTGTCGACGCCCCGGAACCGTTCGTTCAGCCGTGCCGCATCCGCCAGCGTGAAGCGCGGCGCGACGTCCAGCCGATCGACGATGCGCAGCGCTGCATTAGCCATGACGCAGTTTCCAGACCGGTTGCACCGGGTCGGCCGCCCGCTGGTAGAAGTGCGCGTAGCGGCTCAGCGCTGCCTCGGCGGTCGCCTGGTCGATCGGTGCCTCGGGCGCGAAGCTGTCGAAGCCGCAGCGCCGCATCGGCAGCAGCTGATCGACCAGCACGTCGCCCTGCGCGCGCAGCTCGCCCTCATATCCGGCCTCGCGCAGGACGCGCGCCGACGAATAGCCGCGCCCGTCGCGGAACTTGGGGAAGCTCACCTCCACCAGCGCGATCCGGTCGAGATAGGGGAGCAGCGCCCGCGCATCGTCGCCCGCCTCCAGCCGCACGGCCGTGGCGTTCGACTGGCCCAGGAACGCGTCCAGCGTCACCGCCGGCTCGTCATGCGGCGCATCGTCGCGAAAGCGCAGGAAGCCCGCGTCGGCCGGATTGGTGGTCAGCTCAGCCATAGATCGCCTCCTTGAACGGCTCCATGCCGATGCGCCGGTATGTGTCGACGAAGCGCTCGCCCTCATGGCGCTCGGCCAGATAGCGGTCGGTCACGCGCTCGATCGCGTCGACCACCCCGTCCTCGGAAAAGCCCGGGCCCGTGATCTTGCCCAGGCTCACGTCCTCGGCACCCGATCCGCCCAGCAACAGCTGGAAATTCTCCGTGCCCTTCCGGTCCACGCCCAGGATGCCGATGTGGCCGGCATGATGGTGGCCGCAGGCGTTGATGCAGCCCGAGATCTTGAGCTTCAGCTCGCCCAGGTCGCGCTGGCGGCCCAGGTCGGCGAAGCGTCCGGCGATCTTCTGCGCGAGCGGGATCGAGCGCGCATTGGCGAGGCTGCAATAATCGAGCCCCGGGCAGGCGATGATGTCGCCGATCAGGTCCAGGTTCGCCTCGGCGAGACCCGCCTCCACCAGCTGCTGCCAAACCGCATAGAGGTCGGCCTTGCGGACATGCGGAAGGACGATGTTCTGCGCATGGGTCACGCGCAGCTCGTCGAAGCTGTAGCGGTCGGCAAGCGCGGCCATGCGGTCGATCTGGTCGGCCGTGGCGTCGCCCGGAATGCCCTTGGTCGGCTTCAGGCTGATGTTGACGATGGCATAGCCCGGCTGCTTGTGGGCCTTGACGTTCTGGTCGAGCCACACAGCGAAGTCCGGATCGCTGCGGTCGAGCGCGTCCGGCAGGCCCTGCTCGAACGCCGGCGGCGCGAAATGCGCGGCGATGCGGTCGAACTCGGCCTGCGGCGGGTCGATCCCCAGCGCCTTGACCGCCACGAACTCTTCCTCGACCTGGCGGCGATATTCGTCCGCGCCGATCTCGTGGAGCAGGATCTTGATCCGCGCCTTGTAGATGTTGTCGCGCCGTCCGTAGCGATTGTAGACGCGCAGGCACGCCTCCAGATAGCTGACGAAGTCCTCGAACGGCACGAACTCGCGGATCAGCGAGGCGATCATCGGGGTGCGGCCCATGCCGCCGCCCACATACACCGCCGCGCCCAGCTTGCCGTCGCGCTCGATGATCTGCAGTCCGATGTCGTGCAGCCGCATCGCCGCGCGATCCTCGTCGGCCGCGATCACCGCGATCTTGAACTTGCGCGGCAGGTAGGTGAACTCGGGGTGGAAGGTCGACCACTGGCGCAGCAGCTCGGCCCAGGGGCGCGGGTCCGTCACCTCGTCGGCGGCAGCGCCGGCATATTGGTCGGACGAGATGTTGCGGATGCAGTTGCCGCTGGTCTGGATGGCATGCATCTCGACGGTCGCCAGCTCGCGCAGGATCGCGGGCGTATCCTCCAGCTTGATCCAGTTGAACTGCAGGTTCTGGCGCGTGGTGAAATGGCCGTAGCCCCGGTCATAGGTGCGCGCGATATGGCCAAGCATCCGCATCTGGCGGCTGTCCATCGTCCCATAGGGGACGGCCACGCGCAGCATATAGGCGTGCAGCTGAAGATACAGGCCGTTCATCAGCCGCAGCGGCTTGAACTGGTCCTCGGTGATCTGCCCCGACAGGCGCCGTGCGACCTGATCGCTGAACTCCGCGATCCGGCCCTCGACGATGGAGCGGTCATATTCGTCGTACTTGTACATGCTACCCTCGTCACACCGGCATTCGCCGGGATCGCGCGCCGGTTGGCGCCGCGGCAGTTGTTCAGATCACCCAGCTTCCGGCATCGGGATCGGCAGGCTTCAGCGTCAGGTCGGGCCGCACCGTCGGGCCGAGCGCCCGGATGCGGTCCTTGATATGCGCGGGGCGGGGGCCCTCGGCAGTCGCCTCCGCGTCGATCACATAGGGCACGTTCACGCGCAGCGCGGCTTCCTCGACATGGGCAATCGCCTCGCCATTGCTGCCGACGTCCACCGCGTCCTCCAGGTGCCGGGACCAGCCATTGCCGGTCCACCACACCACGTCGCCGCTCGCCAGATCATTGCCCGTCAGGATCTTCACGCCATTGCCTCCGCTGCGGTCGCCCAGGCGCCCAGCTTGTCCTCTGCATCCGCCAGCTGGACCACTTCGCCCACCACGATCACCGCCGGGCTCTGCACGCCCTCACGCCCGACCATCGGCCCCAGGTCCGCCAGCAGCGTCCGCAGCGCCCGCGCACCCGGCAGCGTGCCGCGCTCCAGCACCGCCACAGGCATGTCCGGGGCGACACCGTCCGCCATCAGCTTGTCCGCGATCGCCTCGGCCGTCGCCACGCCCATGTAGATCACCAGCGTGCGGCCCTTGCCGGCAAGCCCCGACCAGTCCTGATCTGTCAGCCCCTTGCACTGGCCGGCGACGAAGCTCACCGCCGAAGACCAGTCGCGATGGGTGAGCGGCAGCATCGCGCCCGCCGCACAGCCCAGTGCTGCCGACACGCCGGGGATCACTTCCACCGGAAGCCCTGCCGCCCGCACCGCTTCGACCTCCTCGCCGCCGCGGCCGAAGATGAACGGGTCGCCGCCCTTCAGCCGCACGACGATGGCGCCGGTCTTCACATGCGCCACGATCAGCGTGTTGATCGATTCCTGCGGCAGCGTGTGGCGCGAACGGCGTTTGGCGACCGAGATGCGCTGGGCGGCGGCAGGGGCGATGTCGAGCACCCGCGCGTCCACCAGCCCGTCGTGCACCACCACGTCGGCGCTTTTCAGCGCCTCAACTGCGCGCACGGTCAGCAGGCCGGGATCGCCGGGTCCTGCGCCCACGAGGATGACGCGCCCACGCGCGTGCGGATCGAGTAGCGTCGGCATGCTTTGCAAATGGCGGGTCGCGTGCGCGGCCGCAACGCCACCCTTGCTTCGCCTGCCCCTAGCGAAACTTTGCGAGCCTTGCGCTCAGCCGTCGCGCAACCCGACGCCGATGGACGCGCGCGCCTGCTCGGCCTCCGACGAGGCGACGGGGTAGGCGCAATAGTCCGCCGCGTAGAAGGCGCCCGGCCGGTGGTTGCCGGACCAGCCCAGGCCCCCGAACGGCGCCTTGGGCGAGGTGCCGGTGGTCGGCCGGTTCCAGTTGATGACGCCCGCGCGGATGTTCGCCCAGAAGGCGTCGTAGCGCCTGGGGTCCTGGCTCACGAGCGTGGCGCACAGGCCGTAGCGGGTGTTGTTCGCCTCCGCGACCGCCGCCTCGAAGCTCTCGGCACGGATGACTTGCAGCAACGGCCCGAAGAATTCGGCGTCCGGGCGTTCGCTCGCCTCGGTCATGTCGACCAAGGCGGGGGTGACGAAGGGGCGCCCCTCGACCGGTCGCTCCAGGTAGCGGATCGGGCGGCCGCCCTTGCCCGACAGGTTCAGGAACCGCTCGGTGAGGCGATCGGCCGCATCATTGTCGATCATCGGGCCCATGAACGGGGCGGGATCGGCATGGGGCACGTCGATGATCATCCGGTCGATCAGCGCATTGACCTGTTCCAGCAGCGGATCGGCGAGCCGCTGGTCGACGATCAGCCGGCGCGCGGCGGTGCAGCGCTGCCCCGCGCCCAGGAAGGCGGACTGCACCACCAGCACCGCGGCCGTGTAGAGATCGGGCGTGTCCCACACCAGGATGGGATTGTTGCCGCCCATCTCCAGCGCCAGGATCTTCTCCGGATGCTCGGCAAAGCGGCGGTTGAGGGCAAGGCCGGTGCGCGCCGACCCGGTGAACAGCAACCCGTCGATCAGCGGGTGCTCCGACAGGGCCTGGCCGGTCTCCCGCCCGCCGATCAGCAGCCGCACGCAGCCTTCCGGGATGCCCGCCGCTCGATAGCAGTCGACCAGGAAGGCGCCGGTCGCCGGCGTCTTTTCCGAAGGCTTGAACACCACCGCATTGCCCGCCAGCAGCGCGGGCACGATGTGGCCGTTGGGGATGTCGGCGGGTAGATTGTACGGCGCCACCACCGCCAGCACCCCGTGCGGCTTGTGCCGCAACGCCAGGCGCGAGCCCATCTGTGCGTCCAGCCGGCGCTGGCCGGTGCGCTCGGCAAAGGCGGAGATCGACACGTCGACCTTCGCCATCACCGCCTCCACCTCGCCGCGTGCTTCCCACAGGGGCTTGCCGGTCTCGCGCGCGATCAGGTCGGCAAAGTCCTCCCCACGCGCGCGCACCACGTTGGCGAAGCGGCGCAAGGCCTCCGCGCGATAGGACAGGGGCTGCGCTGCCCAGGCCGGCCAGCTCGCGCGCGCCTGGGTGACTTCCGCGTCGACGTTGCCGCAGGCGCCGCGCCACAGAAAGGCGCCGGTCGCGGGTTCGGTCGAGACGAGTTCGGTGTCGCTCATTGGCCCTCGTGGTGAAGCGCGAGAACCTGTGTGCCTCAAAGCCGCGACGGATGCCAGTTCGCCAGCCCCGGCGCCCCGTCTAGCGCAGCGCCTCGCCCAGCTGCCGGATCTGCGCCACCTTGTCGTGGAGCGCCGACCAGTCGTCCGCCTCGGCGATCGGCGCCCAGATCGCCTCCACTTCCTCGATCGAGAGCTTGCACGGCGCCGCGTCCCAATGCGGGTGGTCGCGCGGCTTGCGCGGCGCATAGCCGGCGAGCGCCGCCCGCACCGCGGCAAAGGCTTCGCCGTAGCGGGGCTCATCCGGCAGGCTCCCCCCGAACGCGTCGTGGAAGAAGGCGTCCACCGGTGCGCTCGTCTCCCGCAAGGCAAGCTCCATCTGCCCGACGAGCGTGCGATCCTCGGCCTCTCCGCGCGGGGTGACGCCCAGCCGCCACAGCATCGCCGCGCGCACCGCCTCCTGGTAGCGGGGCGCGAACTGCTCGAGCACCGCGATCAGCGGCTCGGAATCCACCAGCGTGCGCAGTGCCACTGCCAGCTGCATTGCATCCCAGTAGATCGCCTCCGGCTGGCGCCCGAACGCATAGAGCCCGGCATGGTCGAAATAGGCGGCCGTGAACGCGGGGTCCCAGGTCTGCGCGAAGCGCCACGGGCCATAGTCGAAGCTCTCGCCCGTCACGTTGATGTTGTCGGTGTTGAGCACGCCATGAACGAACCCCGCCGCCATATACTGGCCCGCCAGCCGGGCGGTACGGGTCACCACATGGTCGAGCAGCCGCACCGGCCCGTCCTCGCCCGGCTCCTCGCCATAGAAGTGGCGCAGCACATAGCCGACCAGCCGCTCCATCGACTCCGCGTCCTGGTGATAGGCGAGGCGCTGGAACGTCCCAATGCGGATATGCCCGTGGCTCAGGCGCACCATCACCGCAGAGCGAGTGGGGGAGGGCTCGTCGCCCCGCGTCAGTTCCTCGCCAGTCTCGATGACGGAGAAGGTCCGGCTGGTCTCGACCCCCAGCGCCACCAGCATCTCGGTCGCCAGGATCTCGCGCACCGCACCCTTCAGCGTCAGCCGCCCGTCGCCGAAGCGGCTCCACGGCGTCTGCCCCGATCCCTTGGTGCCCAGGTCCATCAGCCGACCGCGGTCGTCGCGCATCTGCGCGAACAGGAAGCCGCGCCCGTCGCCCAGGTCCGGATTGTACGAGCGGAACTGGTGCCCGTGATAGCGCAGCGCCAGCGGCGTCTGGAGGTTGTCCGCCAGCGGCTGGAAGCGTCCGAAATGCGCGATCCACTCGGCGTCGTCGAGCGTGTCGAGCCCCACGCTCGCCGCCGCGCGATCGTTGCGGAACCGCAGGATGGTCTTGGGGAAGTCCGCCGCCGCCACCGGATCGTAAAATTCGGGGCCGAGCTCCAGGATCGCCGGTTCGGGCCGATAGGGGACGGGCGACGGATTGGGTTGCGAGCGATTGGCCATACGGCGATATGGGGAGCGATGACCGACAGACGCAACCCGCCCCGTGCCGGCGCCTGGCAGGATGATTTCTGGTGGTCCAACGACGGGCTCCGGCTGCACTTCCGCGATTATGAGGGCCGTGCCGACCGCCCGCCGATCCTCTGCCTCCACGGCCTCACCCGCAACGCCCGCGATTTCGAGGGCGTGGCGGCCCGCCTGTCCGGCGACTGGCGGGTGATCGTGCCGGAGATGCGCGGGCGCGGCGAGAGCGCCTATGCCCGCGATCCCATGACCTATGTCCCGCTCACCTACCTGCAGGACATCGACGCGCTGCTCGGCCAGCTCCAGCTCGACCGGGTGATCCTGTTCGGCACGTCGATGGGCGGCATCCTCACCATGCTGCTCGCAGCCACCGAGCGCGAGCGGGTGGCGGGCGCGCTCCTCAACGACGTCGGGCCCGAGCTGTCGCCGGCGGGTCTCGGCCGCATCCGCAGCTATGTCGGCCGCCAGCTGTGGCATCCGACCTGGATGCACGCCGCCCGATCGCTCGCCGAGGCCCATGCTGATACCTACCCGACCTACGACATCGCCGACTGGCTCGTCATGGCCAAGCGCCTGTACCGGCTCAATTCGTCGGGGCGGATCCTGCTCGACTATGACATGAAGATCGCCGAGCCCTTCCGCGTGCCCGGCAACGAAGCCGGCCCGGACCTGTGGCCCGCGCTCGACGCTTTGCGCGGCAAACCCGTGGCGCTGCTCCGCGGCGACCGCTCCGACATCCTCTCGGCCGAAGTCGCCGGGCGCATGGCCGAGCGCCTGCCCGAGGCAGAGCTAGTCACCGTCCCGAACACCGGCCACGCGCCGACGCTGGAGGAGCCGGAGGCCGCCGCCGCGATCGACCGCCTCCTCGCCCGCCTCGCCTGAAGGTCCCCCGATGCCCGTCCGTATCCTCCACCTCCACTCCAGCTTCGCGCCCGGCGGCAAGGAACAGCGCGCCGTCCGGCTGATGAACGCCTGGGGCGACCGCGCCGTGCACACCATCGTCTCGGGCGTGTCCGAGCAGACCGGCGCGCGCGACTGGATCGCCAAGGGCATCCGCTACGAGATCGCGCAGAACCCGCCCCCGCTCACCGGCAAGCCCTCGGTCGCGCGCTACGAAGCGATCGCCCGCTATGCGTCGCGCTTCGACCTGGTGCTCACCTACAATTGGGGCGCGATCGACGGGGTGATGGCGCGGCGCGCGTTCGGCAAAAACATGCCGCCCGTCGTCCACCATGAAGACGGCTTCAACGAGGACGAGGCCCAGCGGCTCAGCCCCGTGCGCAACATGTACCGCCGCTTCGCGCTCGGCGCCGCCCATGCGCTGGTGGTGCCGAGCCATGCGCTGGAGGAGATCGCGCTCGAGACCTGGCGCCAGCCGCGCGCCCGCGTCCATCGCATCGGCAACGGCATCCCGGTCGAGAAATACGCCGCAGGCTGCGCGCCCGACGCGATCCCCGGCTTCCGCCGCAATCCCGGCGAGGTCGTGATCGGCTCACTGGCGGGCTTCCGCGACGTGAAGGACCTGCCGCTGCTGGTGCGTGCCGTCGGCGGCATCGTCGAGGACGTGCAGCTGGTGCTGGTCGGCGACGGGCCGGAGCGCCAGGCGATCCTCGACGCGGCCGAGGCGATGGGGATCGAGGACCGCGTCCACCTGCCGGGCTTCCTGCCCGAGCCGCATCGCTACATGGGTCTGTTCGACATCTTCGCGCTGTCGTCCAAAAGCGAGCAGCAGCCGATCTCCGTCATGGAGGCGATGGCCGCCGGCCTGCCGGTGGTAGCCCCCCCGGTCGGCGACATCCCGCAGATGGTCGCCGAGGAGAACACCCCCTACATGGGCATCGACCGGCACGAGGTGCACCTGCGCGACCGGCTCCAGGTGCTGGCGCAGGACCCGGCCGCGCGCGGCCGCGTGGGCGCCGCGAACCAGGCGCGCGCTCGTGCGTTGTTCGACGAGAAGACGATGATTGCGGCCTATGCCGCGCTCTACGAGCAGGCGATGGGCAAGCCGGGGGCGTTGTCCCCCCAAGCGTAATTCTCTCGCGCGCCAGGAATTTGAGCAGTAAAGGCGCGGCATCGCTGGTCCGCCGCGCAGGTTCGTCGGGCATCATTCGGAGGTTGGTTTGTTCAAAGGTCTGTCCCCCATCAGCTACAACGGCCGTGAGGTCTGGCCGCTGGTCGAGGGAGGGAAGGGCGTTGCCGCCACCAACCACGCGTCTGCGGGTGCCTGGGCGGCAGCGGGCGGCATCGGCACCGTCTCGGCAGTGAACGCCGACAGCTATGATGCCGAGGGCAAGATCATCCCGCAGGTCTATCGCGCGCTCACCCGCCGCGAACGCCACGAGGAGCTGGTCGAATATGCGATCGAGGGCGCCGTGCAGCAGGTGAAGCGCGCCTGGGAGATCGCCGGCGGGAAGGGCGCGATCAACATCAACGTGCTTTGGGAAATGGGCGGCGCGCAGCGCGTCCTCCAGGGCGTGCTCGAGCGCACCCGCGGCATGGTTGCGGGCGTCACCTGCGGCGCGGGCATGCCGTACAAGCTCAGCGAGATCGCCGCCGAGCACAACGTCCACTATCTGCCGATCGTCAGCTCCGGCCGCGCCTTCCGCGCGCTGTGGAAGCGCGCCTATTCCAAGGCGGCCGAATGGCTCGCCGCGGTGGTCTATGAGGATCCCTGGCTGGCCGGCGGCCACAACGGCCTGTCGAATGCCGAGGACCCGCTCGCACCCCAGGACCCCTATCCGCGCGTGAAGGCGCTGCGCGACACCATGCGCGAGGGCGGCATTTCCGACGACGTGCCGATCGTGATGGCCGGCGGCGTCTGGTACCTGCGCGACTGGAACGACTGGATCGACAATCCCGAGCTCGGTAAGATCGCCTTCCAGTTCGGCACGCGCCCGCTGCTGACCCAGGAAAGCCCGATTCCCGAAGAGTGGAAGCAGCGGCTGATGCAGATCGAGGAGGGCGACGTCCTTCTTCACCGCTTCTCGCCGACCGGCTTCTATTCGTCCGCGGTCCGCAATCCCTTCCTGCGCAGCCTGGAGGCACGCTCCGATCGGCAGATCGCCTTCACCACGCAGGAAGCCGGCGACCACAGCTTCCAGCTCGACGTCGGCGTGAAGGGTAAGAACTTCTGGGTGACCCGCAACGACCTGCTGCGTGCGCGCGAATGGTTCGGCGCGGGCTTCACCGACGCGCTCAAGACGCCGGACAATACGCTGGTGTTCGTGACGCCCGAAGAAAAGCAGGTCATCCGCAAGGATCAGGCCGATTGCATGGGCTGTCTCAGCCAGTGCAGCTTCTCGTCTTGGGCGGATACCGAGACCAACTCCACCGGGCGCCTGGCCGATCCGCGCAGCTTCTGCATCCAGAAGACGCTGCAGGACATCGCCCATGGCGGTCCCGTCGACAACAACCTGATGTTCGCCGGCCACGCCGCCTATAACTTCAAGCGCGATCCCTTCTATTCGAACGGCTTCGTGCCGACGGTGAAGCAGCTGGTCGACCGCATCCTGACCGGCGACTGATGCGAAGAAGGGCACGGTCGCCATCGCGATCGTGCCCTTCTTTCTCCCGGGCGCGGGGAGCGCCCGTGCGGGCTCAGTCGTCCACGACCGTTCCGACGACCGCGCCGCCGACGCCGCCAACCGCAGCACCCTTCTCGACATCGCCGTTCGTCGCCGCAGCAACGCCGGCACCGCCCGCCGCGCCGATGCCGGCACCGGCCAGCGTGGAACAGGCGCCCAGCGGCATTGCGCAGGCGAGCAGCAGGGCAGGGGCAATCAGCTTCTTCACGGCAGCTTCTCCGGTTTGGTTGGGGGTATTCAACCAAAGCATCGGCCGCGCTGAGGTTCCGCCCAGATGTTCGCCTTGGGGTGCGCACGGCGGTTGAAGCCGGCGGCCCGAACGCACTACGGTGCGCCCCGGGGGACAACAGAGGACGACACATGCGGCATTCGGTGGTTTGGCTTGGCGGAGCGGCGATGCTGGCCGCGGCGGTGCTTCCCGCCGGCGAGGCAGCCGCGCAAAAGCGCAAGCCGCCCTATTACGCCTCCATCGCCGCGGGCGAGGCACGGATGCGCACCGGCCCCGGCAAGAACTATCCGGTCAGCTGGACTTTCCGCCGCGCCGACCTGCCGATCAAGGTGGTCGACATCTACCAGGACTGGCGCAAAGTCGAGGACCCGGACGGCACCCAAGGCTGGATGCAGGTCGGCCTGCTTTCCGATCAGCGCACCGGCTATGTGAACGGCGGGCTCGTCGAGCTTCGCTCCGCACCCAATGGCTCGGCGCACGTCGACTGGCGCGCCGCACCCGGCGTCGTCGGTCGGCTCAGCCGCTGTTCGGCCGGCTGGTGCTATTTCGACGTGAAGGGGCGCGGCGGCTATGTCGAGCAGTCCCGCCTGTGGGGCGTCGATCCCGGAGAGGATATCTAAGCCCCGGCGCGACTTCCCATGGTTGATCCCTGGATCTGGCCCGCCGCCCTGGGGCTGCTCGGCCTGGTGTTCGGCAGCTTCATCGCTACCCTCGCGATCCGCTGGCCGGAGGGGCGTTCGAGCCTCGTCGGCCGGTCCGCCTGCGACGGTTGCGGGCGGACGCTCCGTGCGATCGAGCTGGTGCCGCTGGCGAGCTTCGTCGCCCAGCGCGGCCGCTGCCGAAGCTGCGGCGCCAGCATCGCTCCCAGCCATCTCGTGGTGGAGCTGCTCGGCCTCGCCATCGGGCTCGCGAGCGGGCTCGCCGCCCCGGGGCTTCCCGCGATCGCCGGGGCGGTGTTCGGCTGGCTGCTCCTCACGCTCGCGGCGATCGACCTGCGCGCCTTCTGGCTGCCCAATCCGCTCACCGCTGCGCTGGCGCTTCTCGGACTAGGGACCGGGCTGCTCGGCATCCCGCCGTCGCTTCCGGATCGGCTGATCGGAGGCGCCGCCGGCTTTGCGGCCCTATGGCTGGTCGCAACCGCCTACCGCCGCCTGCGTGGCCGGGTGGGTCTGGGCGGGGGAGACCCCAAGCTGTTCGGCGCCATCGGCGTCTGGCTCGGCTGGCACGCGCTGCCGATGGTGTTGCTGCTCGCCTGCCTGCTGGGGCTGGCGGTGGTGCTGGTCACCCGCGTCCTCGGCCGCCCGCTCGCCGCCACCGACCGGCTGCCCTTGGGCACTCTGCTCGCACCGGCCGCTTTCGTGCTGTGGCTGGTGGCGATGACGGCGATTGAGCTTGGGTGAGTACTAGGCGCAAAGCCGCATGTCGGGCGGCAGGTGCATCTGATCGATCTGTTCCTGCGAAAGCGCGGCGGTCTCAGGCGTAATCGGGAGCAGGGTCGGGCACGTCGGGCTTGTTTCCCGAGCGAAGTTGATTGCCAGGTGCCAGGTCACGCTGAGGGGATAGTCCGAGGCGATCGGCTGCCCCGCGCTGTCGGTGGCCGGCGAGAAGGAGAGGTGTTGGACGATCAGGTCGCAGGTTCCCTTGTCCAAGGGAGCGAAGCCGCTGGACGTCGAAATGGTGCAGCCCGCAACGGCACCATGGTCGTCCACCCGCAGGATGGTAGAGACCCGACCGGCCTTCCGCGCAGCCGCGGCTTCCGCGGGATAATGATCCGCCGAGAACCACTGCGCCGGGCTCCCCAGGATGCGGGCCTTTTGCGGGCCCGATGGCGGCGCCGCGGTCTCTGCTTGAAGAAGCAGGGCCATGACAGACAGGATCAACAAGACAATTCTCCCCCCAGAGAACAGCGCCGAAGCACTGCTGCGTCCGTTTGAGCACGCGTGCATCACGCCGTCCACTGGCGGGGAGGGGGAAAACGAATGCCCGCGCCGGGCCTGTCCTACACGAGCGCTAGCTGCTTCAGTCGCGGCATGGCCGCCGCACCCCTTCCAGCCCTTCTTCCCGCCTGCGCGAAGCCAAGGTGCAGCGGGCTGCGTTGGCCTAACCTTAGACTAACTTTCCGATCCCGCCGGCTCCACGCGATAGTGGATCGGCTTGAACGTGCCGCCGTTGGAATCGGGTGCCGAACAGGCGGTGAGGCCGATCACCAGGTCCATGTGCGCGCGCAGGCGGATGAAGTCGCCCGCCTTGCTGATCGGCGGCAGCACCTTGAGCTTGCCCGTCTCGCCGTCGATCGGCACGTTCATGAAGCAGTTGAACGCCACCGGGATGCGATCGGGCGCGATGCCATAGGGCTCCAGCGCCGCCGCCAGGTTGCCGAAGCAGCCGCGATGCGGCGGCAGCTTCGGGTAGAAATGGTGGAAGGTATCGTAGGAGCAGGGCGTCAGCAGGAAGTCGTGCCGTCCGACCGTGTCCTCGATGATCTCCAGCATCACCTGCGACCGGTTCGAATAGAGCCGGTGGCCGGTGGTGAGGTAGATCGTCTCCGCGTAATCCAGCGTCCGGCCGGAGGAGATCACCTCGTCCAGATCGTGCGCGTTGAACGCCAGCAGGTCGGCGACCTGCTCGCCGCGCGGATCGATCACCGTCAGCGTCTCGCCCTTCGCCAGTCGAAAGGCGGTGCCGCTGCGCTCGGGAATGACTTGGGTCGAAATCAGGCGTCTCCGGAATAATGGAACGGGCAGCGCCAGGCCGCGTCGACTTCGCGCCCGCTGTACTGGCGTGCTTCGCTGGACGTGCCGTGGGGTGCCAGCATCGGGTTGCGCGATCCTGCCAGCGCCTCGTCGCGCACCAGGATCTTCTCCCGCATGCTCTCGTACTTGCCCTCGGCGCGCAGCCGCTCGAACTGGTCGTGGAGGTTGAACACCATCGCCGGCCGCTCGAACCGTCGGGCAGGGCGGCTGGAGTTGGGATGGAGGCCGACGACGAAGAACGCCTCGCCGCCGAAGCTCAGGGAGAAATGGGGATTCTCCGGATCCGGGCTGACGCGCGTGTCATACTCCTGCCCCCGCCACACGTCCTTGTCGGACAGCGACTGGACGCGTTGCCACAGCGCACGCTCGAACGCCGCCTCGGACAGGTCGTCGGGGCCGTCGAAGACGACGGCGAAGCTGCGGTACATGGTCTTGTCGCGGCGATAGGCCTGGGCAAAGCGCAGCAGCGCGTCGTGGATGCGCACGTCGTCCCAGGCGCTGTCGATGCGGGTGCAGCCGAACACTTCCAGCGTGCCCTTGGCGAGGGCGGCCTTGGCGCCGACGCACGGAAAGTCGCGCTCGCCGACATGGGCGAACATCATCGCTTCCAGGCGCTCCTGCGCCTCGTGCTTCCAGCTAAACATAGGTTTGGATTTGATCCCTTCGAGCCGCCACTACGCCCGGCAGGCGAGTCGAGTTCCGCCACCCCGGCCATGCGGCCGGGGTGGCGGCGGTCCGCTCAATACTTGTCGCGCCGCGGCTTGTGCTGGCGCTTGCTCGGCAGCTGGTCGGCCATGGTGGCGCCGCGGCGCCCCTGCGGGCGGGGGCGGCCGGTCGTGGAGTCCACGCCGGTCTGGCGTTCGGACTCGGCGTTGATTTCCGCACCGATCAGCACCGCGTAGCAGGAGACATAGAGCCACATCAGCAGCACCACGACTGCGCCGAGCGCCCCATAGGTCGCGTTGTAGTTGGCGAAGTTCGCGGCATAGACGCCGAACCCCAGCGTCGCGATGCCCCACAGCAGCGTCGCGGCGACCGACCCGATCGACAGCCACTGCCACTGCGCCCGCGCCCGGTCCGGCGCGTAGCGATAGATGAAGGCGAAGGTGCTACTGGCGATGGCGATCGCGACCAGCCACGTCAGGATCTGGATGGTGATGACGCCCGCGCGACCCAGTACGTCGACCGCGGTCTGCAGATAGCCGAGCGCACCTGCCGAGAAGAGGCCGACCAGCGCCGCCAGCACCGCGCCCACCGTCAGCAACGCGGAGGCGAGGGTGGTCTGGATGATGTTGCGGCTCTCCTCCTCCTCATAGATCACGTTCAGCGCCTGTATGATCGCGCTCGACGCGCGCATCGCGCCGTAGATGGAGAAGAACAGCGCGATGGCGAGACCCAGCCCGGCCTTGGAGGCGGCAGTGGTCGCGACCGAGATCAGCTGGTCCGAGATCAGCCGCGCCGCATCTGCCGGCACCAGTTCGAAGATCGTCTTCATGTGCTCGGCAACGGTGCTCGGGTCGGCGACCAGGCCATAGGTCATCACGATCGCGCCGAGCAGGGGCACAAAGGAGAGGAAGCAGTAGAAGGCGACGCCCGCCGCCATCAGCGACAGGTTGTGATAGCCGTCCATCGTGTAGACCCGCTTCAGGATGGACTTCCACGCGGCCCAGGGATGCTGCCACGGGTGAGTCGATTCCACCCCCGGGACTTCATGGGGTTCCGGGTGGAGCTTGGTCTCGGTCGGATCGACGTCGGGTGCGCTCTGGCCGGCGGCAGGCGCGCTGCCGGAAGGGGTCGCGGCGTCGGTCATCTGTCATTCCTCGCTTTCGATCGTCCCGGCTGCAACGCGCGCCGCCGCGATCTGGATGCACCCGAAACGATTCCGGAGCCGGCGGGAACCAAGCTGCTTCGTTACGGGTTTAGAGCGGTCCGGGGACGGGCGCGCGCGGGCGCCTGGGAGTGAAGGGGAGCAAGTGGGGGATTCTCGTCGACAGCTGTACTGGAGCCTGCTGGCCAGTGCCTTTGTGATGCCGTCCGCGATCGCTGCTCCGGTCGCCCAGCTCTCCGCACCGCCTGCAACCGCAGCCGGCGGCGCTCCTGCGGCAGGGCCCGCGGATACGCGCACCCAGGATAGGCAGGCCGCTGCCGCCCAGCCGCAGGGCGACATCGTTCCCGAGGCAGAGTTCGACAGCTCGCTTCCGCCCCTCAGCGGCGACATTAATGCCCCGCTGGAGGCGATGCCGCCCGCCACGCCGTCTGCCCAGGCCAACCCGTCGGCAGCCGCGCCGGCACCTGCGCCCCAGACCGGCGCAACCACGGGCGAAGCGATCCCGGACGCGCCGCTGGCCGAGGAGCCAGAGCTCGCCCAGCCGCTGCCGCCGATC
>NZ_JAKRNR010000038.1:0-24604 GCF_022346685.1 Sphingomonas sp. ACRSK
CACCTGCGACCACAAGGCCTGGGCGCCGCCGCTCCCGTGGCCGGCGGTGGTTGGCGCGTCCAGCTCGGCGCCTTCCGGGAGAGCGGCGGCGCCCAGGCCTTGTGGTCGCAGGTGCGCGCCAAGTTCCCGGGCCGCACCCCCGAATATGTCCAGGCCGGCGCTGTCACCAAGCTGCTGGTCGGCCCCTACGCCTCCAGCGCAGAGGCCACGCGCGCCTGCTCCGCGGTCAAGTCCTGCCTCCCGGTGAAGCGCTGACGAGGGCTGGGCTCCGCTGACGCTAGCGCAAGGCGAGCCGCGGCCGCAGCCTCCTGCAACCCTGGACTCCCGCCTGCGCGGGAGTACGCCTCTTCACTTGCAGGCGCACCCTCCCCGCACCCGTGCTCCTGCGAAGGCAGGAGCCCAGGGCCACGAACACGACGCGCGCTTAGCTGCAGCGACAGATCGCCTCGCCCCCCATACTGTACCCCGGCGAAGGCCGGGGCCCAGTTGGGAAAGCTCCGACGGTTGCGCGCCGCCACCACCGCAACCGGACCGGCCTCCGCCGGGGTACGGCTGGCCTACTCCAGCACCCAGCGATCCCGCGCATAGCCCTGCGCATAGAGCAGCGCCGACAGATCCCCATGGTCGATCCGCGCGCCCGCCGCCGCGGCCACGATCGGTTTCGCATGGAACGCGACCCCCAGCCCGGCGCGCCGGATCATCGCCAGGTCGTTCGCCCCGTCGCCCACCGCCAGCGTAGCCGCCGGATCGAGCCCAAGCGTCGCGACCGCCTCGACCAGCGTCGCTTCCTTGGTCGCGGAGTCCACGATCGGCTTCGCCACCGTCCCGTCGAGCACGCCGTTGGCGATCATCAGCCGGTTGGCGATCGCGCGCGCGAAGCCGATCCGCTGCGCCACCGGCTCGGCAAAGCGGGTGAAGCCACCCGAAATCAGGATCGTCTCGGCCCCATTGGCACGCATGGTCTTCACCAGCGCCTCGGCACCCGGCGTGATCCGAACGCGCTCGGCGAGGCAGCGCTCGATCGCGTCCTCGCCCAGCCCCTTCAACAGCCCCACCCGGGCGTCCAGCGCAGCGGCGAAGTCGAGCTCGCCCCGCATCGCCCGCTCGGTCACCTCGGCGATCTGCGGCTTGATGCCGGCGTAGTCCGCCAACTCATCGATGCACTCGACCGTGATCATGGTCGAATCCATGTCGGCGATCAGCAGCCGCTTGGCCCGCCCCGCCGCCGGCTGCACCACCACGTCGGTGCCCGCAAACGCGCCTTCCAGCACGCCACGCGCAAGATCCGGCCCGTGCGCGAACGGCACGTCCCCCGCGCGTCCTTCCTCGATCCAGCGAAAGGCACCGGGCGCACAGCCCGCCGCCGCGAGCCGGTCCGCGGCTGCCGAAATATCGCCTGCGCCGATGCGTTCGGCTGCTATCAGCGTCGCGATGAACATGGTGCATACCCCTTTGCCGAAGGTCGCGCTCATTGCAGGGCCGACCGCCAGCGGCAAGTCCGCGCTCGCGATCGCCGTCGCCGAACGCCACCGCGGCACCGTCATCAATGCCGACTCCGCCCAGGTCTACCGCGACCTGCGCGTGCTGAGCGCCCGCCCGAGCGCCGAAGAAGAGGCGCGGGTTCCCCACCGCCTGTTCGGCCATGTCGATGGCGGGGAGGACTATTCCGCCGCCCGCTGGGCCGCAGAGGCGCGCACGGCGATCGACGCGACGCTGGCGGAGGGACGGCTGCCGGTGCTGGTCGGCGGCACCGGCCTTTATCTCCGCACGCTGCTGGACGGCATCGCCCCGGTCCCGGAGATCGACCCGGCCATCCGCACAGAGGTTCGCGCGCTCCCCGTGGCAGAGGCGCACGCCGCGCTCGCGCGCCTCGACCCGCAGGCGGCCGAGCGGCTGCGCGCGAGCGATACGACGCGGGTGGCCCGCGCGCTGGAGGTGGTGCGCTCGACCGGCCGGCCGCTCGCCGAGTGGCAGGCCGCGCGCGAAGGCGGCATCGCCGACCGCATCGATTTGGTGCCGCTCATCCTGCTTCCCGACCGGCCGTGGCTGGTGGAGCGCTGCGACCGCCGGCTCGAAGCGATGTTCGCAGGCGGCGCGATCGGGGAAGTCGCGGCGTTGCTCGCCCGCGAGGACCTCAGCCCCGACGCCCCGGTGCGCCGTGCGATCGGGGTGCCGCAGATCGCCGCCTATCTCCACGGCGAAATCACGCGGGAACAGGCACTTGCCGAGAGCCGCCTCGCCACGCGCCAATATGCCAAGCGCCAATACACCTGGTTTCGCAACCAGCCGCCCGCCGACTGGCGTCGCGCCGACGCGATTGAATCATGCGACTTGGAAGCTTTTTTTGAACAAAAGTTGTCCAACTAGCCTTGCATCCTTGCTTTCCTGTCGGTAGGCGGCCTGCGTCCGAGAGGCTGCTGCTGCAGCTGCGAAGTAAGGAGGACGTGACGTGGTCGAGAAAAGCGGAGCCGAAATCCTGGTCGAGGCGCTGGTCGATCTCGGCGTGGAGCTCGTGTTCGGCTATCCTGGCGGCGCGGTGCTTCCGATCTATGACGCGCTCTTCAAACAGTCGAAGATCCGCCACATCCTGGTCCGCCACGAACAGGCGGCGACCCATGCGGCGGAGGGCTATGCCCGCTCGACCGGCAAGCCCGGCGTCGTGCTCGTCACCTCGGGCCCCGGCGCGACCAATGCCGTCACCGGCATCACCGACGCCCTGCTCGATTCCATCCCGATGGTGGTCATCACCGGCCAGGTCCCGACCGCGCTGATCGGCACCGACGCGTTCCAGGAAGCGGACACGGTCGGCATCACCAGCCACTGCACCAAGCACAATTATCTCGTGAAGAACCCGGAGCGCCTGGGCTCGGTGGTGCACGAGGCGTTCCACATCGCCACTTCCGGCCGCCCCGGCCCGGTCGTGATCGACATTCCCAAGGACGTGCAGGTCGCGACCGCGCGCTACAGCGCGCCGGGTCCGATCCAGCACAAGACCTATCGCCCGCAGGTCGAGCCCGACGCGGCCGCGATCGAGGCGGCGGTCGAGATGCTGGCCGCGGCCGAGCGCCCGATCTTCTACACCGGCGGCGGCATCATCAACTCGGGTCCCGAGGCATCGCGGCTGCTGCGGGAGCTGGTGGCGATCACCGGTGCGCCGGTCACCTCCACGCTGATGGGCCTGGGCGCGCTCCCCGCGTCGTCGGACAAGTGGCTCGGCATGCTCGGCATGCACGGCACTTATGAGGCGAACCTGGCGATGAACCAGGCCGACCTGATCGTCTGCCTGGGCGCGCGCTTCGACGATCGCGTCACGGGCCGGCTCGACGCGTTCAGCCCCCACAGCCGCAAGATTCACGTCGACATCGATCGCTCCTCGGTGAACAAGAACGTGCGCGTCGACCTGCCGATCGTCGCCGATTGCGGCCGCGCGCTCGCGGCCATGATCGAGCTCTGGAAGGCGCGTGCCTATCCCACGCCGGACCTGAGCGAATGGTTCGCCCGCATCGCCGGCTGGCGCGCCAAGCACTGCCTCGACTTCGAGGATCGCGCGGACGAGATCATGCCGCAGCGGGCGATCCGCGCGCTGTACGAAGCGACCAAGCATCGCGCGCCGATCATCTCGACCGAGGTCGGCCAGCACCAGATGTGGGCCGCGCAGCATTTCGGGTTCGAGGCGCCGAACAAGTGGCTGACCTCGGGCGGTCTCGGCACCATGGGCTACGGCCTGCCCGCGGCGATCGGCGCGCAGCTGGGCGATCCGGACGCGCTGGTGATCGACATCGCCGGCGAAGCCTCGATCCAGATGAACATCCAGGAGCTGGCGACCGCGACCCAATACCGCCTGCCGGTCAAGATCTTCATCCTCAACAACGAATATATGGGGATGGTCCGCCAGTGGCAGGAGCTGACCTATTCGGGGCGTTATTCCGAGAGTTACAGCGAGAGCCTGCCGGACTTTGTAAAGCTGGCCGAGGCCTATGGCTGGAAGGGCATCCGCATCGAACACCCGGACGACCTCGATGCCGGGATCGACGCGATGCTCGCCCATGACGGGCCGGTGGTGGTCGACTGCCGGGTGTCGAAGCTGGCCAACTGCTTCCCGATGATCCCCTCGGGCGCAGCGCACACGGAGATGATCCTGTGGGCGAGCGAGGTATCGGGCGAGATGGACGACGAGGCCAAGGCGCTGGTCTGACGCCGGCGCCGCCTCCCCCTCTTTCCCACAGATTTCAACCGGATCGGCTGAACCATGCACATCAAGGAAGAAGTGCGCGAGCGGCACACGCTCGCCATCATCGTCGACAACGAACCCGGCATCCTGGCGCGCATCGCCGGGCTGTTCACGGCGCGCGGCTACAACATCGAGAGCCTGACCGTCACCGACATCTCGGAAGACGACCTCATCAGCCGCATCACCATCGTCACCTCGGCCTCCGCGCCGGTGATGGAGCAGATCATCGCCCAGCTCGAGCGGCTGGTGCCGGTGCACAAGGTCGTCGACCTGACCGCGCTCGGGCCGCACGTCGAGCGCGAGCTCGCGCTGGTGAAAGTGGTCGGCTCGGGCGAGCACCGCATCGAGGCGCTTCGCCTCGCCGAAGTCTATCGCGCGCGGGTGCTCGATGCGACCATCTCCAGCTTCGTGTTCGAGGTGACCGGCGGCACCGGCAAGGTCGACACCTTCATCGAGCTGATGCGCGAAGTCGGCCTGGTCGAGGTCGCCCGCACCGGCATCGTCGCCATCGCCCGCGGCCGCGAAGCCGCCTGATCCCATCCCCGCTCCTGCGACCGCAGGAACGCAGAACCAAACCGCCCCGCAAGGGCGCACAAGACCGAACCGAAAGGGAAGAACATGCGCGTTTACTATGATCGCGATGCCGATCTGAACCTGTTGTCGAACAAGAAGATCGCGATCCTGGGCTATGGCTCGCAGGGCCATGCCCATGCGCAGAACCTGCGCGACAGCGGCGTGCAGAACATCGCCATCGCGCTCCGCCCCGGCTCGCCCAGTGCCAAGAAGGCGGAGGACGCGGGCTTCAAGGTGCTCCCCAACCAGGAAGCCGCCGCCTGGGCCGATATCCTGATGATCCTCGCGCCCGACGAGCACCAAGCCGCGATCTACGACGCCGACATCAAGGGCAATCTGCGCCCCGGCGCCGCGCTCGCCTTCGCCCACGGGCTCAACGTCCACTTCGGTCTGATCGAGCCGCCGGCCGACGTCGACGTCATCATGATCGCGCCCAAGGGCCCGGGCCACACCGTGCGCTCCGAATACGTCCGCGGCGGCGGCGTTCCCTGCCTGATCGCCGTCCATCAGGACGCCTCGGGCAACGCGCACGACATTGCGCTCGCCTATGCCTCGGGCGTCGGCGGCGGCCGCTCGGGCATCATCGAGACCAACTTCCGCGAGGAGTGCGAGACCGACCTGTTCGGCGAGCAGGCGGTCCTGTGCGGCGGCACCACCGCGCTGGTCCAGGCCGGCTTCGAGACGCTGGTCGAGGCGGGCTACGCCCCCGAAATGGCCTATTTCGAGTGCCTGCATGAGCTCAAGCTGATCGTCGACCTGATGTACGAGGGCGGCATTGCCAACATGCGCTACTCGATCTCGAACACCGCCGAGTACGGCGACATTAAGACCGGCCCGCGCATCATCACCGAAGAGACGAAGAAGGAAATGAAGCGCGTGCTCGCCGACATCCAGTCGGGCCGCTTCGTGAAGGACTTCGTGCTCGACAACCGCGCCGGCCAGCCGGAGCTCAAGGCCAGCCGCAGCGCCGCCAAGCGCCACCAGATCGAGCAGGTCGGCAGCGAACTGCGCGCGATGATGCCGTGGATCGGCGCCAACAAGCTGGTGGACAAGGACAAGAACTGAGGGGGCTGCGCCTCCCCCCCCCTCTAATCCCGTTTGTCTCGAGTAGGGATCGAGCTTGTCGAGAGCCCGTATCGAGAGAGCCGCAAGCGCCGCCCTCTCGATACGCCGTCTCGACAAGCTCGACGGCTACTCGAGGCAAACGGAACAGGGGAGATCGGCGGGCAGCGGGAGCGAGAAACCGAACGCCCGCGAAACGACCCGTTTCGCATTGGCCGGTTTGACAGCGAGGGGGCGGCGGCAGACAAATCCGCCGTCCTTTTTCGTTGGTGGAGACCTTCCGATGCGCATGCCCCTGATCCTCGCCGGCGCCGCCCTTGTCGTCGCCACCCCGCTGCTCGCCCAGCAGATGGCGATCCCCGGCACCACCGACGTGAGCCGGGTCACCGGCGGCACCTACAAGACCGATCCCGGTCACACGCTGATCGGCTGGCGCGTGAACCACCTGGGCTTCAACGACTATTTCGGCATCTTCGGCGACGCGGACGGCACGCTGGTGCTCGACCCCAAGCAGCCGGCGGCCGCCAAGCTCGACATCACCATCCCGGTGAACAAGCTCACCACCGCCAGCGCCGGGCTTACCAAGCACATGATGAGCAAGGACTTCTTCAACGCGGACGTGACGCCGACCGCGCGCTTCACCTCGACGGCAGTGAAGGTGAACGGCACGCGCGCGGCGATCACCGGCAATTTGACGCTGAACGGCGTCACCAAGCCGGTGGTGCTCAACGCCCGCTTCACCGGCGCCGGCGCGAACCCGATGTCGAAGAAGGAGACCATCGGCTTCGAGGCGGACGCCGTCCTCAAGCGCTCCGACTTCAACATGACCTACGGCATCCCGGCCGTGTCGGACGAGGTCGAGCTCGACATCACCGTCGCCTTCGAAAAGGCCTGAGCATCCCTGGAGGGGGCGCAGCATCGCGTCCCCTTCCACCCTCTCCCGGATCGTTTCGCGCTCGCGTCAAAGCGGCTGGACAAGCCCTCCCCCACGGGCCATGACGGCAGCCGTGATCGCAGCACTGCGCCTTCTTCGACTTATCCGCCCTTAGGGGCGTGTCGCGCGTGCGTGCGTGGCCCCTAAGGGCTGCTTTCTTCCGACCGAACCGCTGAACGACGCCCCGCGGCTGCTTGCGCGCGGGCGACCTGCAAAGAGGCTGCGATGCTGCGCGATCCTTCGACCAAATACCGCCCCTTCCCCCAGGTGGACCTGCCCGACCGGCAGTGGCCGTCGCAGACGATCACCCGCGCGCCCCGCTGGCTGTCGACCGACATGCGCGACGGCAACCAGGCGCTGATCGATCCGATGGATGCGGAAAAGAAGACCCGCTTCTTCGACCTGCTCGTGAAGGTCGGCATCAAGGAGATCGAGGTCGGCTTCCCCTCCGCCGGCGCCACCGAATTCGACTTCATCTCCGGCCTGGTCCGCAACGGCCGCGTGCCCGACGACGTCACCGTCCAGGTGCTGACCCAGTCGCGCCGCGACCTGATCGAAAAGAGCTTTGAGGCACTGGAGGGCGCGCCCACCGCGATCGTCCACCTCTACAACGCCGTCTCCCCCGCCTGGCGCCGCATCGTGTTCGGCATGAGCCGCGACGAAGTGCGCGAGATCGCGATCACCGGCGCCAAGATCCTGCGCGACGAGGCGGGCAAGCGCCCCGACACCGACTGGCGCTTCGAATATTCGCCGGAAACCTTTTCCACCGCCGAACTCGACTTCTCGGTCGAGGTCTGCGCGGCCGTCATGGACGTGCTGCGCCCCACCCCGGAAAAGCCGCTGATCCTGAACCTGCCGGCGACGGTCGAGGCGGCCAGCCCCAACGTCTATGCCGACCAGATCGAATGGTTCTGCCGCAACGTGCCGAACCGCGACAGCGTCATCATCAGCCTCCACCCGCATAACGACCGCGGCACCGGCGTCGCCGCCGCCGAGCTCGGCCTGATGGCCGGTGCGGACCGCGTCGAGGGATGCCTGTTCGGCAACGGCGAGCGCACCGGCAATTGCGATCTCGTGACACTGGCCTTGAACATGTACACGCAAGGCGTTGATCCTGGTCTCGATTTCTCCAACATCGACGAGGTCATCAACACCGTCGAATATTGCAACCAGCTGCCCGTCCACCCGCGCCACCCCTATGCCGGCGAACTGGTGTTCACCGCCTTTTCCGGCAGCCACCAGGACGCGATCAAGAAGGGCTTCGCGGCCCAGGCGCAGCGCAACGACGGCCTGTGGGACGTGCCCTATCTGCCGATCGACCCGGCCGACCTGGGCCGCGATTACGAGGCGGTGATCCGCGTCAATTCCCAGTCGGGCAAGGGCGGCGTGGCCTGGGTGCTCGAGCAGGACAAGGGGCTGAAACTCCCCAAGCGGATGCAGGCCGACTTCAGCCGCCACGTCCAGCGGGTGGCCGACGAGACCAGCCGCGAACTGAACGCCGCCGACATCTGGGGCGCGTTCGAGACCGCCTATCTGCCGAACGCGGGCGACCGATTCGAGTTGGTCGACTATTCGGAAAGCCATGGCGCCGCCGGCCAGGCGCGGACCTTTGTGGGCCAGCTGCGGCTCGACGGGGAGACGCGGTCGATCTCGGGCAAGGGCAACGGCCTGCTCTCCAGCCTGCTCTCGGCACTGCGCGACGACTGCGGCATCGACCTCGACGTCGTCGACTATAGCGAGCACGCGATCGGCAACGGCTCCGACGCACAGGCTGCCGCCTATCTGGAATGCACGCTGCCCGACGGCACCCGCGTGTTCGGCGCCGGTATCGACGCCGACGTGGCGACGGCGACGGTGCGGGCGGCGCTCAGCGCAGCGAACCGCGTGGCGGCCTAACCTCACCCGCAAGCTGTACCCCGGCGGAGGCCGGGGCCCAGTTGGGAAGGCTTCCCGAGGGAGCGCCAGACCAGCCAGACCGCCGCAGCTGGACCCCGGCCTTCGCCGGGGTACGATACTGGCTCAGCTTCGGCCCACTCGTGCTCCTGCGCAGGCAGGAGCCCAGGGCCACAGGCGCCCCGCTCCGCAACCCTGGACTCCCGCCTACGCGGGAGTAGGGTTTGGATCTGAATCCTCTACCCCAGCCCCATCAGCGCCAGCACTTCCTTGCGGCTGCGGTCGTCGTCGCGGAACACGCCCATCATCCGGCTGGTCGTCATCGTCACGCCGGGCGTGCGCACGCCGCGCGCCGTCATGCAGGCATGGCTCGCCTCGATCACCACCGCGACACCGCGCGGCGCCAGCCGGTCCCAGATGCAGTCGGCGACCTGCGCGGTCAGCCGCTCCTGCACCTGCAGCCGGCGGGCGAAGCCGTGCAGCACGCGCGCGAGCTTCGAAATGCCCACGACATGGTCCTTGGGCAGATAGGCGATGTGCGCCTTGCCGATGATCGGCGCCATGTGGTGCTCGCAATGCGACTGGAACGGGATGTCGCGCAGCAGCACGATCTCGTCATAGCCGCCCACCTCCTCAAAGGTGCGCGACAGGTGATGGGCCGGGTCCTCGCCGTAGCCCTGGCAATATTCCTTCCAGGCGCGCGCCACCCGCTTGGGCGTATCGAGCAGCCCCTCGCGCTCGGGATCGTCGCCGGCCCAGCGGATCAGCGTGCGGATCGCGTCGGCCACCTCGTCCGGCACGGGCAGCTTGGGCTGCGGTGCGACCAAATCGCCGTCGACGGTCGCAGGATTGTCGGCTTGCATTCTACTTCCCTTGGCCGGTCATGCCCTCGGCCGGCGCAAAGCACCCCGCCGGAGCCACAAAACGTCGCGCCCGGCGCACACCGCGTTGACGTCTCGAAGAAGGCAGCGTTAATTCCTCGTCGCGCAAAAGGGAACCGCGGCCATGGCGGGCCGCGTGGCGCAGGGGGAGGACGGACGCATCGGCACCATGGAGCACGGCAGGCCGGCGAGCGAACCGGGGGGTCTCGCGAGCGATGCGCACGCGCACGTCGCCCGCCACGCGCCGATCCTGCACGATGTCCCGGTGGTGCCGCACCATCTTCACAAGCGACAAGCCTCCCCAAACCGCGCATAAGCAAGGCAACCAGGCGGCGACCCAAGGGTTCGGACCGCAGGATATAAGGAGAACCAGAATGGCCAAGACTTCGACCACGACCGCAAAGACCGGCGCCGCTCGCGGCGGTATCGCGAAGCCCGTCACGCCGTCGGAAGACCTGGCGAAGATCACCGGCAAGGACCCGCTGCCCCGCAGCGAGGTGGTCAGCAAAATGTGGGAATACATCAAGAAGAACGACCTGCAGAACCCGCAGGACAAGCGCGAGATCCTGGCGGACGAGACGCTCGAGAAGCTCTTCGGCAAGAAGAAGGCTTCCATGTTCGAGATGAACAAGCTGCTCAACGCGCACATGAGCTGAGCCTGTCGGAGCCGTCCGGCCATCCGGGCGGCTCCGCAGCCATTCCGTCGGCACCAGCTGCCGGCACCCGTTTCCTCCAACCGCCGCCCTTGCGCCCCTTCGGCACGGGCTTGCATCCGCGGGATCGCGCCACTAGGTGGCAGCGCAACTCGCAAGGACCCGGTGCAATCCCGGGTGGCTATTCCGGCCGCCGATCCGCCGGACAACAGATCACATGGACCGCGAAGACGCCGCGCACCGTGCGGCGCCATGTGCCTGCCCGTGGTTTTCTGACATGACCAACCCCGTTTCCCGCTTCCGGACCGAATGGTTCACCAGCGCTGCAGAGGCGCGCCGCGACGTGCTCGCCGGCATCGTCGTCGCCCTGGCCCTCATCCCGGAGGCGATCGGCTTCTCGATCATCTCCGGCGTCGATCCGCGCGTCGGCCTCTATGCCTCGGTCGCGATCGCGATTGTGATCTCGTTCCTGGGCGGCCGCCCGGGCATGATCTCGGCCGCGACTGCCGCGGTCGCCGTCGTCGTGACCCCGCTCGTGCGCGACCATGGTGTCGAATATCTGTTCGCCGCCACCATCCTGATGGGGCTGATCCAGATGGTCGCGGGGCTGCTGCGGCTCGACCTGCTCATGCAGTTCGTCTCGCGCTCGGTCATCACCGGCTTCGTCAATGCGCTCGCGATCCTGATCTTCATGGCCCAGCTGCCGCAGTTCGTGGGCGTCACCTGGCACACCTATGCGATGGTCGCAGGCGGCCTCGCCATCATCTACCTGGTCCCGCGCGTGACCAAGGCGGTGCCCTCCCCGCTCGTCGCCATCCTGGTGCTCGCCGCGATCAGCATCGCGCTCGGCCTGCCGGTCCGCACCGTCGGCGACATGGGCAAGCTGCCGGAAGGCCTCCCGAGCTTCGCGCTTCCCAACGTGCCGCTCACCTGGGAGACGCTGCGCATCATCCTCCCCTATTCGCTCACCATGGCCGCGGTCGGCCTGCTCGAATCGCTGCTCACCGCGCAGATCGTCGACGACATGACCGACACGGACAGTGACAAGCGGCGCGAGTGCATGGGCCAGGGCGGCGCCAACATCGCCGCCGCACTGGTCGGCGGCATGGGCGGCTGCGCGATGATCGGCCAGTCGGTGATCAACGTCACCTCGGGCGGCCGCAAGCGGCTGTCGACCTTCACCGCTGGTGCTTTCCTGCTGTTCCTGCTTGCAGTGCTCGGCCCCATCGTCGGCCGCATTCCGATGCCGGCGCTGGTCGCGGTGATGGTGATGGTGTCGATCGGCACCTTCAGCTGGAACTCGCTCCTGAACCTGCGCCGCCATCCCCCGACCTCCTCGGCGGTGATGCTGGTGACGGTCGCGGTGGTCGTCGCCACCCATAACCTTGCCGGCGGCGTGCTGGCGGGCGTGCTGCTGTCGGGCATCTTCTTTGCCGGGAAGGTCCGGCGCATGTTCTCGGTCGAGCGCGAGGCCGGCACCGACGGCACCGCGACCTACCGCGTCCAAGGCGAGATCTTCTTCGCCTCGGTCGATCGCTTCACCCGCGCCTTCCAGGCGGAGGACAGCGCCACTCGCGTGGTGATCGACGTCTCCGCGGCGCACTTCTGGGATATCTCCGGCGTCGGCGCGCTCGACAAGATCGTCGCCCGCCTGCGCCGCGACGGCCGCGAGGTCGAGGTGATCGGCTACAACCGCGCGAGCGCCGACCTGGTCGACCGCTTTGCCCTCCACGACAAGACCGGCGTCGAACTCGGCGCGGTGCCGCACTGAGGTTCGCGAGGCAGCTCCGAAACCGCGGTCGCAGTGTCGGCTGAGCGGCGGCAACCGCACGAAATCCGCTCGCCAACGCGCTGCAATCGGGCGATGCTGCCGCGTGGACGCGCCCATGCATCGCCGGAGGGCTGAACGTGCTGAACCGTACCATCTTGCTCGTTGCCGCTGCCGCAGCCCTCGCTGCGGCGGAGGCACGCGCCGACGAGTTGCAGAACCGTGTCGTGGCGGCGATGCGCGCCAGCCGCCCGGATGCATTCCGCTTCCAGCGGACGAGCATCACCGACCGCACCGGTTCGGCCCGCACGACGGTGGTGGAGCAGTATGATCCTGGCCGCCCGGCCGCGCTTCGCTGGCAGCTCGTCAGCGTGGACGGTCGCGCGCCGACCGCCAAGGAAGCCGAGAAGTCGCGCAAGGCGAAGCGCGGTCCCGACCCCTCCTATGCCGAGCTTGCGAAATGGTTCGGCGCGCCGGCGACCCGAAGCGAGCCGACGCCGGGCTATGTCACCTACCGCTTTGCCCGGCTTCCGGCCGGATCCGTGAAGATCGGGTCCCACGACGCTTCCGCCGACACTCAGGCGGAAGCATGGGTGAACGTCCGGGCCAAGACGCCGTTCGTCGAGCGCGTCCGGTTCACCTCCACCAAGGGTTTCCGCATGATGATGGTCGCATCCGTGAAGAGCATGGATGTGGTCAGTCGCTTTGCGCTGCTGCCGGGTGGCCAGGTCGTGCCGTCCGCTTCCGAAACCACCCTGACCGGATCGCTGCTCGGCAAGTCAGGGCGGATCCACGCCACCGCGAGTTACGCCGCGTTTCAGCCGGTCCGATAGAGTTCACCCGGCCATAGCGGCTCCCCTCCACCGCCTCCGGCCGCACTTCCGGCAGGCGCGCCACTGTCTCGCGCTTAATCTGCTCCAGTGCGCCCAGCATCTTCTTGAGCACCTGCGTCTGCCTGCGCGGCCGTCGGATGCGGTAGTGGACGCCCAGGGCCAACTTCCCCTTCTTGTAGGGAGTGGGCGCCGCAGCGGACGTCGAAGCTGCGGGCCAGTTCGGCCAGGCTGACGCTGCCCAGTCGCGCCACCAGCAACGCCTCCGCCTCGGCCAGTGCGTCCTCCAGCGCCGCGTTGACGACCTTTTCCACCGCGCAATCGGGGTTCGCATGCTCGTTGCCGATGGCGAAGAGCCGTGGGCCTCCCACCGCGCGATGAACGTCGAGCAGCGACACCTTCTCCAGGTCGGCCGCGATCGCCCAACCGCCGCCATGCCCCTTGCCGGAACGGACGTAGCCCGCGTCGCGCAGCCCGGCCATCGTTCGGCGGATCACCACCGGATTGGTTCCCAGCATCCGCGCGATGGTGTCCGACGTCATCGGCCCCGGGTGCCGGGCCATGTGCAGCAGCACGTGGAGCATGCGGGAAAGGCGGCTGTCGCTGGGCATCGGGTCGACCATCGCATGCCCACCGGGATTGGCAAGCGGACGCACTCACGATACTTGGGATGTTACATGATTCGCGAGGAGGTGAGATGCGCAACTTCGAAGACCCGACGCACTGGGATGCGGCCGCCCGCCACTATGAAAAGACCGCCCATCCGTTCACGCAGGGCTATGCGGAGGCGGCGCTGGCCCGCGTTCCCCTCGCCCGGGAAAGCCGCGTGCTCGATGTCGCCGCTGGGACCGGCGCGCTCGCGCTGGCAGCGGCCCGCACCGGCGCGCAGGTACTGGCGACCGACTTCTCGCCCGCGATGGTCGCGCGCATCGCGGCCGCCGACCTCCCCAACGTCGAGACGCGCGTGATGGATGGTCAGGCGCTCGACCTGCCGGATGCCGCCTTCGACGCCGTGTTCTCGATCTTCGGCGTCATCATGTTTCCGGACTGGCGCCGGGGCCTTGCGGAGATGGCGCGGGTGACGCGACCCGGCGGCGTCGGCGCGGTCGCGACCTGGCAGGCGCGTGGCGCCGCGACCTTCCTGCTGCTCGGCCAGATCCGCGAGAAGCTGTTTCCGGAGAAAGCCGGCGCGACCATGCCGGAGGGGATGGAGGCGCTCAGCACCCCGAAGGGCCTTGCCCATGAACTCGCGACCTCCGGCTACCGGGACGCGCAGATCGAGGAAGTCACTCGCGACTTTCCGCTGGACCTCGCCGCGCTCGCCGATCCGGACACGCTGTTCGGCATGTCGCCCGACTGGGCCAGCCTCGACGAGGCAGAACGGGCGGAGGTGATCGCCGAGGTCCGGCGACGGGCGAGCGGACGGCCGGTCCTGCCGATCCCGTCCACGGCGCTCGTGGCGGTCGCGCGACGGTAAGCGCGCGCCCTACTCGATCGCAGGCCGCACGCCCGGCGGCAGGCGCTCCAGCGCCTCGCGCTCGATCTGCTCCAGTTCACCCAGCGTCTCCTCCAGCGCCTGCTTCTGCCGGCGCAGCCGCTGGATGCGGTCGTGGACGCGCAGGGCCAGCTGGCGCATCTGCTCATGGTGCTGCGGGTCCGCGTCGTAGAGGTCCAGGAACTCCTTGATCTCGCGGATCGAGAAGCCCAGCCGCTTGCCGCGCAGGATCAGCTGCATCCGCGCCACTTCCCGCCGGGTATAGATGCGCGTGGTGCCGACGCGGCGCGGCTCGATGAGGCCCTGGTCCTCGTAGAAGCGCAGCGTCCGCATCGTGACGCCAAGCTCCGCCGACACCTCCTGGATGCCCGACAGCTGCTCGCCGTCCTCCGGGTCGGCAGGGTGCTCCGCCTGGCGCAGGGATGCCGCGCGCCTCATGCGGTCGCGCCCGCCTGCTCGGCCTTGGCGCGTTCCTCGGCGACCAGTTCCTTCTTGGAGAGCTTGCCGATCAGCGTCTTGGGAAGGGCGTCGCGGATCTCGACCTCGCGCGGCATCTCGATCTTGCTGATCCGCCCGCGCAGGAACCCGCAGAGCTCCTCCACGCTCGCTTCATGGCCCGGCCGCAAGGTCACGAACGCCTTGGGTGCCTGGCCGCGATACCGGTCCGGCAATCCGATCACCACCGCTTCGGCCACTGCCGGATGTTCATACAGGGCCTCCTCGATGACGCGCGGATAGACGTTGTAGCCGCCGCACAGCAGCATGTCCTTTATCCGGTCGACCAGGAAGAGATAGCCGTCCTCGTCGAAATAGCCGACGTCGCCCGTGCGCAGCGCGCCGTCGATGAAGCATTCCTCGGTCGCGTCCGGCCGCTTCCAATAGCCCATCATCACCTGGGGCCCGCGCACGCAGACCTCGCCGCGCTCGCCCTGCGGCATCAGCTTGCCGGGATCGATCAGGTCGCGGATCTCCAGCACGGTGCCCGGGAACGCCGGCCCCGTGCTGTTGCTCTTCACCACGCCGCCGTTGAGCGGGTTGCACGCGATGATCGGCGAGGCCTCGGACAGGCCATAGCCCTCCACCACGCGGCAGCCGGTGCGCTCCTCGAACGCCTGGCGGACCTCCAGCGGCAAGGGCGCGCCGCCCGAGATGCAGGTATGGCAGAAATCGAGCCGCGGCACCCGGCTCTCGTCCAGCTGGTTCACCGCATTGTAGATGGTCGGCACCGCAAAGATCTGGGTCGGGCGCGTGCGCTTCAACGTGGTCAGGAACTGGTCCATCTCGAAGCGCGGCAACAGGATCATCTCGGCCGCGGTCTCGACCGAATAGTTGAGCACCGTCGTCAGCGCGAACACATGGAACAGCGGCAGCACGCCCAGCGTGCGCTCCTGCTGGTCCGGCGGGCGGCCGACGTGGAGCACCATCTGCTGGCTGTTGGCCGTCAGGTTTGCGTGGCTGAGCATCGCGCCCTTGGGCTCGCCGGTGGTGCCGCCAGTATATTGGAGCACCGCCAGATCGCTCGGGGATTGCGCGACCGGATCGGGCGCGGCGCGGTTCGAGACCAGCCGGCTCCAGCGGACGTGCCGGGGATCGCTGCCGATGCGCGCGAGTTCGCGGCGCTTGAACAGGCGCAGGCCGATCGACTTGGCCCAGGGCAGCACGTCGGCGAGCGAGGCGGCCACCACATGGCGCACCTCGGTCCCCGCGCAGGCGGCGAGCAGCTTGTCGTGGATCGCGACTAGGTCCGGCACGATCACCACCTCGGCGCCGGAGTCGACCAGCAGGTGGTGCAGTTCCCGCTCCACGTAGAGCGGGTTCATCGCCACCACGACTCCGCCGATCTTCAGCACCGCGAAATAGGCGATCACATAATAGGGCGTGTTCGGCAGGCAGAGGCCGACGCGCGTGCCGGGACGGACGCCCAGGTCCTGCAGACCGCGGGCAGCGCGCTCCACCTGCTCGCCGATCTCGGCATAGGTCCAGGTGCGGCCCAGGAAATCCATGGCGGTGCGCTGCGGATATTGCGACGTCGCTCGCGCCAGCAGGGTCGGAATCAGCCGGGGCTCGATCTTCGCCGGCACCGCGCCGGCGGGGGCGCGCTCGGTCACGGGCATCGCCGCGCTCATCGGGCGTGCTCCAGCATCCTATGGGGCTGCGTCAAACTGCACATGCGGCCTTTGCCTCCTCTCCGGCGCCGCCTGCTCTCGTTCCGTCGGACTCGCTTTCACGCGGGCTCTCGACATGTCGGCGCCTGTTCCTACCTTAAACAGAAATCGGTTGACGTATAGGGAAATCTCGCACCATTAGGAACGAAAGGTGCCGTTAGGATGCCCAAAGCCTCGGAGAGGATTGAGATGAAGAGCGTCGTGATCGCGGGCTATGCCCGTTCCCCCTTTCATCCCGCGCACAAGGGTGCGCTTGCCCGGGTTCGCCCGGATGACCTGGCCGCCCAGGTGATTCGCGGCCTGATCGACCGCACGGGCGTCGATCCCAAGGATATCGAGGATCTGATCGTCGGCTGCGCCTTCCCGGAAGGGGAGCAGGGCATGAACGTCGCGCGTCTCGTCGGCCTGCTCGGCGACCTGCCGCTGTCGGTCGGCGGCATGACCGTGAACCGCTTCTGCGGATCCTCGATGAGCTCGATCCACATTGCCATGGGCCAGATCCAGATCGGCGCGGGCGAGGTGTTCATCTGCGCGGGCGTCGAATCGATGAGCCGCGTGCCGATGATGGGCTACAACCCCCTCCCCAACCCTGCGCTCGCGGAGAAGATGCCGGGCGCCTACATGGGCATGGGCGAGACCGCCGAGCGCGTCGCCACCAAGTATCAGATCACCCGCGAGACCCAGGAAGCCTTTGCGGTCGACAGCCAGAAGAAGGCTGCCGCCGCGCAGGCCGGCGGTCGCCTCAATGACGAGATCGTGCCGATCCAGACCAAGAACGGCCTGGTCAGCGAAGACGGCACCGTCCGTCCGGACACGACCGCAGAGGGCCTGGCCGGCCTGAAGCCCGCGTTCGACAAGGAAGGTTCGGTCACCGCCGGCACCTCCTCGCCGCTCACCGACGGCGCGGCCGCCGTGCTCGTCACCAGCGAGGACTATGCCCGCGCCCACGGCCTGCCGATCCTCGCCCGGCTGAAGACGGTCGGCATCTCCGGCCTGGAGCCCGAGGTCATGGGCCTCGGCCCCATCGGTGCCTCGCGCAAGGCGCTGGAGCGCGGCAACGTCGACGCCAACGCGCTCGACGTCATCGAGATCAACGAGGCCTTTGCCAGCCAGGCGCTCGCCTGCATCCACGACCTCGGCCTGGATACCGCCAAGGTGAACATCGACGGCGGCGCGATTGCGATCGGCCACCCGCTCGGCGCCACCGGCGCACGCATCGTCGGCAAGGCGGCCTCGCTGCTGAAGCGCGAGGGCGGCAAGTACGCGCTCGCCACCCAGTGCATCGGCGGCGGCCAGGGCATCGCCACCCTGCTGGAGGCAGCCGAATGAGCGAGCCCATTCGTAAGGTCTGCGTGATCGGCGCCGGCACCATGGGTGCCGGCATCGCCGCCCAGGTCGCCAACGCCGGCGTGCCGGTGCTGCTGCTCGACATCGTCCGCGACGAGGCGAACCGCAATGCGGTGGCCGAGGGCGCGGTGGCCAAGCTGCTCAAGACCGACCCCGCCCCCTTCATGTCGAAGCGTGCGGCCAAGCTGGTCGAGACCGGCAATATCGACGACCATCTCGACCGCATCGCCGAGTGCGACTGGGTGATCGAGGCGATCGTCGAGCGGCTCGACCTCAAGCAGAGCCTCTATGCGAAGATCGAGGCGGTGAAGCGCCCCGGCACCGCGGTGTCCTCCAACACCTCCACCATCCCGCTCGGCCAGCTGGTCGACGGGCGCTCGGACCAGTTCCGCCGCGACTTCCTGGTCACCCATTTCTTCAATCCGCCGCGCTACATGCGGCTGATCGAGGTGGTCGCCGGCCCCGACAGCGACCCCGAACTGGTGGCGCGCGTGTCGGACTTCGCCGACCGCAGCCTCGGCAAGACGGTGGTTCCCGCGCACGACACGCCGGGCTTCATCGCCAACCGCGTCGGCACCTATTGGCTGGCGGTCGCGATCAACGCGGCGATGGACCAGGGGCTCACCGTCGAGGAAGCCGACCAGATCGGCGGCAAGCCGATGGGCGTGCCCAAGACCGGCATCTTCGGCCTTATCGACCTTGTCGGCGTCGACCTTATGCCGCTCCTGTCCAAGAGCCTGACGGCCACGCTGCCGCAGGGCGACCCCTATTTCGACACCGTGCGCCCGCTGCCGCTGGTCGATCGCATGATCGCGGAAGGCTATACCGGTCGCAAGGGCAAGGGCGGCTTCTACCGCCTCGACCGTTCGAACGGCGGCAAGGTCAAGCAGTCGATCGACCTCAAGACCGGCGAGTATCACGACAGCCGCAAGCCCGCGTCGCTGCCCTCGGGCGCCGACCGGGACCTGGGCAAGCTGCTGGGCGCCAAGGGCAAGGTCGGTGACTATGCCTGGACGGTGCTCAGCCATGTGCTGAGCTACGCGGCCATGCTGGTGCCGGAAGCGGCCGACGACATCGTCGCGATCGATGACGCGATGAAGCTCGGCTACAACTGGAAGTTCGGCCCGTTCGAGCTGGTCGACCGCATCGGCGCGGCCAAGCTGGTCGAGCGCCTGAAGGCCGATAACCGTCCGGTCCCGGCACTGCTGGAGCAGGTCGGAAGCGGCAACTTCTATCGGGTCGAAGGCGGCAAGCGCCAGTACTTCGGCCTCGACGGCGCGTACCACGACATCGTCCGCCCCGAAGGCGTGCTGATGCTCGAGGACGTCAAGCGCGCCGGCGAACCGATCGCCAAGACCGGCTCGGCAGCACTTTGGGACGTGGGTGACGGCGTCGCCTGCATCGAGTTCACCGGCAAGATGAACGCCCTCGATGGCGAGGTCATGAAGCTGATCCAGCAGGCGATCCCGATCGTCAAGGATCGCTTCAAGGCGCTGGTGATCTACAATGACGGCAGCCATTTCTCGGCCGGTGCCAACCTGGGCCTCGCGCTCTTCGCGCTGAACATCGCCGCCTATGGCGAGGTGCAGACGCTGGTCGTGGCCGGGCAGCAGGCGCTCAAGGCGCTGAAATACGCCCCCTTCCCCGTCGTCGCCGCGCCTGCGGGCATGGCGCTGGGCGGCGGCTGCGAGATCGTGCTCCACGCCGATGCGGTCCAGGCCCATGCCGAGACCTATATCGGTCTGGTCGAAACCGGCGTCGGCCTGATCCCGGGCTGGGGCGGCAATGGCGAGATGATCGATCGCTGGCAGCAGTCGGGCCAGCTTCCCAAGGGTCTGATGCCCGCGGTGGCCAAGGTGTTCGAGACGGTCAGCACTGCCACCGTCTCCAGGTCGGCGGCAGAGGCGAAGGAACTGATGTTCCTGCGCGCCAAG
Organism: Sphingomonas sp. ACRSK; assembly: GCF_022346685.1. Lineage (NCBI taxonomy): Bacteria > Pseudomonadati > Pseudomonadota > Alphaproteobacteria > Sphingomonadales > Sphingomonadaceae > Sphingomonas > Sphingomonas sp. ACRSK. Next base: position 19,767 of record NZ_JAKRNR010000038.1, read on the forward strand.
GACGGCATCACCATGAACCGCAGCCGGCTGCTCGCCGACGCCAAGGCAAAGGCGCTGTCGCTGGTCGACGGCTACACCCCGCCGGCCCCGCCCGAGTTCAAGCTGCCCGGCGCCAGCGGCCGCCTGGCGCTGCGCATGGCGGCCGAAGGCTTCCACAAGCGCGGCATCGCCACCGACTACGACCTGGTGGTGTCGGACAGCCTCGCGGAAGTGCTCACCGGCGGCGAGGCCGACCTGGTCGACACGGTCAAGGAAGCGGACCTCCTCAAGCTGGAGGTCAAGGGCTTCATGACCCGCGTCCACGATAGCCGCACGGTCGCCCGCGTCGAGCAGATGCTCGAAACCGGCAAGCCGCTGCGCAACTGATTTTGCCGCCGGGCGCCTGGCGCCCGGCCGGAAAGGAGATCGACATGCAAGTCTACGAAGCCCCGCTGCGCGACATGCGCTTCGTGCTGCACGAGCTGCACGGCGACGACGGGTTCGGCGATCTCGCCGCCCACGCCGAATTTACGCCCGACCTGCTCGACGCGGTGCTCGAGGAAGCCGCCCGCATGGCGCAGGAAATCCTGCTGCCGCTGAACGCCCCCGGCGACATCGAGGGCTGCCGCATCGAAAACGGCATCGTCCGCACCCCCGCCGGGTTCAAGGCTGCCTATGACCAGTTCCGCGAAGCCGGCTGGGCGGCGCTTGCCTCCGACCCGCAGTGGGGTGGCCAGGGCCTGCCGGAATCGATCAACAAGCTGGTCGAGGAAATGATCTGCGCGACCAACGTGTCGTTCAGCCTTTATCCCGGCCTCACCCACGGCGCGACCACCGCGATCGAGGGCCATGCCTCCGACGACCTGAAGCAGGCCTATCTGCCCAAGATGGTCTCGGGCGAATGGTCGGGCACCATGTGCCTGACGGAATCGCATTGCGGCACCGACTTGGGCCTCTTGCGCACCCGCGCGGTGCCGCAGGAGGATGGCAGCTACCGCGTCACCGGCTCCAAGATCTTCATCTCGGCCGGCGACCATGACCTGACCGAGAACGTCATCCACCTGGTGCTCGCCCGCATGCCGGACGCACCTCCGGGGGTGAAGGGCATCAGCCTGTTCCTGGTGCCCAAGTTCCTGCCCAACGCCGACGGCTCGCTCGGCAATGTCAATGGCGTCACCGTCGCCGGCATCGAGCACAAGATGGGCATGAAGGCATCGGCCACCTGCCAGATGAACTTCGACGACTCCGTGGGTTGGCTCGTGGGTGAGCCGCACAAGGGCATGGCGGCGATGTTCACGATGATGAACACCGAGCGCGTGTCGGTCGGCGTCCAGGGCCTGGGCATCGGCGAGGCCGCCTATCAGAGCGCCGTCGCCTATGCGAAGGAGCGCCTGCAGGGTCGTGCGCTCGGCGGTGCCAAGCGCCCCGACCTCCCGGCCGACCCGATCATCGTCCACCCCGACGTCCGCCGCATGCTGATGACGGCGCGCGTCTATACGGAAGGGTGCCGTGCGCTCGGCGCCTGGGTCAGCCGTGCGCTCGATGCGGAAAAGGCCTCGACCGATCCGGAAGTGCGCGCTCGCGCCACCGATTTCATCGCGCTGATGACACCGGTCGTGAAGGCGCTGTTCACCGACCTCGGCTATGAGTCGGCGAACCTCGCGGTGCAGACCTATGGTGGCCACGGCTACATCCGCGAACATGGCGTCGAGCAGTACGTCCGCGATGCCCGCATCGCGATGATCTACGAGGGCACCAACGGCATCCAGGCACTCGACCTCGTCGGCCGGAAGATGCCGGCCCGCATGGGTCGCAACCTGCGCGCCTTCTTCCACCCGGTGTCGAACTTCCTCGACGCACATGAAGGCGAAGAGGCGATCAAGCCGATGGCGCAGGGGCTGCGCCAGGCGTTCGGCGCGCTCCAGCTCGCGACCGGCATGATCGCCCAGCGCGGCATGAAGGACCCGGAGGAGGCAGGAGCCGCCGCCACCGACTATCTGCGCCTGCTGGGGCTGGTCGGCATGGGCTATTGCTTCCTGAAGAGCGCCCGCATCGCCCAGCAGCGGCTTGCCGACGGCACCGACGAAGCCGGCTTCTACAAGGCGAAGCTGGCGACCGCCGGCTTCTTCTTCGATCGCATCCTGCCGCAGGCGACTGCCGCCTTCCTGGCGATCAAGTCCGGCAAGCGCTCGACGATGGCGCTCGCCGAGGACGCCTTCTGAAGCCGGGGCTGACGCGATGATGCCCCCCGCCTGGGAACACCGGCTCGCGATACCCGCGATCGTCGCGCCGATGTTCCTGATCTCCGGCCCGGCACTGGTCACCGCCTGCTGCCGGGCGGGGCTGGTCGGCACCTTCCCCGCGCTCAACCAGCGCACCACGGAAGGCTTCGTCGACTGGCTTCAGGAGATCGAGGCCGCCCTCGACGCCGGCAGCGCGCCCTATGGCGTCAACCTGATCGTCCATCGCAGCAATACGCGGCTGATGGACGATCTGGCGGCGATCGTCCGCCATCGCGTGCCGCTGGTGATCACGTCGCTGGGCCTGGTGCCCGAAGTGATCGACGCGGTGCACGGCTATGGCGGGCTCGTCTTCCACGACGTCATTTCGAGCCGGCACGCGCAAAAGGCGGTGGCGGCGGGCGTGGACGGGCTGATCGCGGTGGCGGCGGGCGCCGGCGGCCATGCCGGCACGCTCAGCCCCTTCGCGCTGGTGGCAGAGATCCGCCGCTTCTTCGACGGACCGCTGGCGCTCGCCGGTGCCATGTCGGAGGGGCGCCACATCGCCGCGGCCCGGATGCTGGGTGCCGACTTCGGCTATCTCGGTAGTCACTTCATCGCCTCGGAAGAAAGCCTCGCCAGTGCGGAGCAAAAGGCGATGATGGTCGGTTCTTGTGCCGCGGACGTCGTCCATACCGCCGCCGTCACCGGCGTGGGTGCGAACTTCCTGCGCCCCAGCCTGGAGGCCAATGGCTGGCAGCCGGGCGAGACGCCGACCCTCGACCTCGCCGAAGAGGCGCGGGCGTGGAAAACCATCTGGTCTGCCGGACAGGGCGTGGGCGCGGTCGACGCCATCCGCCCGGCGGCCGCCATCTGCACGGATCTGATCGCGGGTTATGCCCGTGCTTGGGAGAGAGAAGCATGAAGCTGTTGGTGCCGGTCAAGCGGGTGCTTGACTACAACGTAAAGCCGCGGGTGAAGGCGGACGGGTCGGGCGTGGATCTCGCCAACGTCAAGATGAGCATGAACCCGTTCGACGAGATCGCCGTCGAAGAGGCGATCCGCCTAAAGGAAAAGGGCGTCGCCACCGAGGTCGTCGTCGTCTCGATTGGCGAGCCCAAGGCACAGGACACGCTGCGCACCGCGCTCGCGATGGGTGCCGACCGCGCCATCCTCATCACCGCGGACGTGCGTCCCGAGCCGCTCGGCGTCGCCAAGCTCCTCGCCAAGGTGGTCGAAGAAGAGCAGCCGCAGCTGGTGATTCTCGGCAAGCAGGCGATCGACGACGACAACAACCAGACCGGCCAGATGCTCGCCGCCCTGCTCGGCTGGGGCCAGGGCACGTTCGCGTCCAAGGTCGAGGTCGAGGGCGACACCGCCAACGTGACCCGCGAAGTCGACGGCGGCCTGGAGACGGTGGCACTGCCGCTGCCCGCGATCGTCACCACCGACCTGCGCCTCAACGAGCCGCGCTACGCCTCGCTGCCCAACATCATGAAGGCAAAATCGAAGCCCTTGGCGCAGAAGACGCCCGCCGATTACGGCGTCGACCTCACCCCCCGGATCACGATCCTCAAGGTCGAGGAACCCGCCAAGCGCGCCGCCGGCATCAAGGTCGACGACGTCGACGCGCTGGTCGACAAGATCAAGAGCCTGGGAGTGATCGCATGAGCGTGCTGGTACTGGTCGAACAGCTCGACGGCCGCGTGAAGGACGCGACGCTCGCCACCCTCACCGCCGCCGCCAAGCTCGGTGACGTGGTCGCGCTGGTCGCCGGCAGCGGCGACGCCGCCGCGCAGGCCGCCGACGCCGTGTCGAAGGTCGCGGGCGTGTCGAAGGTGCTGCTGGCGAACGATCCGGCATACGCCAACATGCTGGCCGAGAATGTCGCCGCGCTGGTGGTGCCGCTGATGGCCGACCAAGACGCCTTCCTCGCCAACGCGACCTCGATCGGCAAGAACGTCGCGCCGCGCGTCGCCGCCCTGCTCGACGTCATGCAGGTGAGCGACATTGTCGCGGTCGAGAGCGCCGACACGTTCGTTCGCCCGATCTATGCCGGCAATGCGGTCGCGACCGTGCAGTCGAGCGACGCCAAGAAGGTCATCACCGTGCGCGCGACCGGCTTTGAAAAGGCCGCGGCGCAAGGCGGCAGCGCCTCGGTCGAGCCCGTCACCGCGCCCGGTGACCAGGGCAAGTCGCGCTTCGTCGGTGCCGAGACCCAGGAGTCCGCCCGTCCCGAGCTCACCAGCGCCGCAGTGATCGTCTCCGGCGGCCGTGCGCTGGGTTCGGAAGAGCAGTTCCACGCCCTCATCGAGCCGCTCGCGGACAAGCTCGGCGCCGCGGTCGGCGCCAGCCGCGCGGCGGTCGACGCAGGCTTCGCGCCCAACGACTATCAGGTCGGCCAGACCGGCAAGATCGTCGCCCCGGACGTCTACGTCGCGGTCGGCATCTCCGGCGCCATCCAGCACCTCGCCGGCATGAAGGATTCGAAGACCATCATCGCCATCAACAAGGACGAGGACGCCCCCATCTTCCAGGTCGCCGACGTCGGCCTGGTCGGCGACCTCTTCCAGATCGTGCCCGAACTCACCGAGAAGCTGTAAGCCGAAGGGGCGGGAGCAATCCCGCCCCTTCGTTTAC